>NZ_JBNXUM010000119.1:0-326 GCF_050563545.1 Falsiroseomonas sp. HW251 | reverse complement strand
CGGATCAGCGCAGGACGATCTCGACGCGGCGGTTCTGCGGCTCGCGCACGCCGTCCGCGGTCGGGACGAGCGGGCGGGTCTCGCCGAAGGCCTGGATGACCATCGCGGAGCGCGGCACGCCGAGGCGGGCGAGCTCGGTCGCGACCGCGTCGGCGCGGCGCTGCGAGAGGCCCATGTTGTACTGCGGCGTGCCGGAGCGGTCGGCGTGGCCCGCGACTTCGATGCGGGTCGTGCCGGTGCGCTGGGCGGCCTGGGCGGCCTCGGCGATGATCTGCCGGGCGCGGTCGGTCAGGTTGTAGCGGTCCCAGTCGAAGAAGACGAGGAAG
>NZ_JBNXUM010000118.1:0-372 GCF_050563545.1 Falsiroseomonas sp. HW251 | reverse complement strand
ACGGCCGGGCTGACCGACCTCGATGCCGACGGCACGGCCGACGACCTCGCCGTCGGCGCCACCGCGACCGGCACCAAGACCGGTACGCTCACCCAGGCGCAGGTCGACGCGGGGTCGCTGACCAACATCGCCACGGGCACCGGCATTGGCACCAACGGCACGACGGTGACCGACACCGATACCAACACCGTACCGATCGCCCGGACGCCGCATATCGACGTGACCAAGACGAATGCCGGCGTGGTCGACGGCGACGGCAACGGGCCCGATGCCGGCGACACCATCGTCTACAGCTACTCCGTCAAGAACGACGGCAACGTGTCGCTGCTCAACGTCAGCCTCAATGACGACAAGCTGGGCGCCATCACCCTG
>NZ_JBNXUM010000117.1:0-374 GCF_050563545.1 Falsiroseomonas sp. HW251 | reverse complement strand
ACGCGCAAGGCCGCACTGTTCGCCGGCAGCGAGGGCGGCGGCGAGACCTGGGCCATCGCCACGACACTGATCCGCACCGCGATCCTGAACGGCGTCAACCCTTAGGCTGACAGACGTGCTGGAGCGGATGGTCCGCGGCGCAGTCCGATCGACAGAACTCGCCACCCTGCTGCCCTGGGCCTTGGCAAGCGCCCGGCACCACCGCCGCCGCCGCATAAACCTAACGGCCAGACACCGATACCCGTGGGGTCAGGACAACGGATACAGACGACGGTGCTCGGGAGGCCGAGATCAGGGTGCCTAACGGCAGACGGTGCTTGGAACAACAAAGGCGCCGACCTTTCGGTCGACGCCTTGATTTCTCAAGTAATTCG
>NZ_JBNXUM010000116.1:0-409 GCF_050563545.1 Falsiroseomonas sp. HW251 | reverse complement strand
GAACCGGGTGCCCGAGGGCGTTGAGCTACCGGGGGCGGGAGGAATGTGAGCCCGCAGGATTCGTGGCTGCGCGACGGTGGCTGCCATCGCAAGCCCCAGCACGGCGCGGCGCTCGGCATCCTTCATCTCTGGCAAGACGATGCGGTCATCGGTCGGCGCGACAACGGTGTGCGGCGCGCGTGGTTTGACCCGCGTGCCGCCGGCTTCCCGAAAAGGCTGCGGCCGGTGCCGTGGCGCCGGTCATGGGCATCGGCGAGAACAGGCCTGCATCGCCGTGAACGCCCGCACGGTCCCGTGGCGTCAGCTGCACACCGTTACTAGATCTTACGCTGGCGGTTCGTGACGTTCTGCAACCTATGCTTGCAAGCATTCCCGAGATTGTGAGAATCACGACCGCGTCAGTCGCGCC
>NZ_JBNXUM010000115.1:0-410 GCF_050563545.1 Falsiroseomonas sp. HW251 | reverse complement strand
AAACCGGGTGCCTGAGGGCGTTGAGCTACCGGGGGCGGGAGGAATGTGAGCCCGCAGGATTCGTGGCTGCGCGACAGTGGCTGCCATCGCAAGCCCCAGCACGGCGCGGCGCTCGGCGTCCTTCATCTCTGGCACGACGATGCGGTCATCGGTCGGCACGACAACGGTGTGCGGCGCGCGCGGTTTGACCCGCGTGCCGCCAGCTTCCCGAAGAGGCTGCGGCCGGTGCCGTGGCCGCCGGTCACGGGCATCCGCGAGAACAGGCCTGCATCGCCGTGAACGCCCGCACGGTCCCGTGGCGTCAGCTGCACACCGTTACTAGATCTTACGCTGGCGGTTCGTGACGCTCTGCAACCTATGCTTGCAAATACTCCCGATATTGTGAGAATCACGACCGCGTCAGTCGCGCG
>NZ_JBNXUM010000114.1:0-413 GCF_050563545.1 Falsiroseomonas sp. HW251 | reverse complement strand
CGACCGCGGTCGTGGTGTTCATCAGTGGGTCGATGGAGCCGCGCGCGTCGCGCTCCACGGGAACGGCGGGGTCGTAGCCCTCGGCGGCTTCGGGGTTGTCCGGCAGGGTCACGCCAACGCCCGCCTCGAGCACCAGGCGCCGCGCGCGGGCGACCTGCTGGTTCACCTGGCAGCGTCCGCCGACAAAGCGCGGCGGCGTCGGGCGGATCGCGGTGTTCCAGCCGGTCGGCAATGCGACGGCTGCCTTGTCCAGCATCTGGGCGCGCAGCTCGAAGACGAGGAAGCCGATGCCGCCGGTGGAGAGCTCGAGGGACCAGGTGCCGACTGCGCCGGTGAAGCGCCAGCGCAGCCCGTCGGCGTAGAAGTAGAGGGTGGCCGTCTTGTAGACTGTCAATCGGCGCGGAAACGGGGCT
>NZ_JBNXUM010000113.1:0-442 GCF_050563545.1 Falsiroseomonas sp. HW251 | reverse complement strand
AGCGCGCCGACGAAGGTGGTGGTCTTCCAGTGTCCGTGCGGGACGGGCGAGCGCAGGCGCGCCCCGCGAGGCGCCCGGCCGTGGGTGCGGGCCATCTTCGTCGAGGCCCAGGTCTCGTCGATGAACACCAGGCGGTCGGGATCGAGGTCGGGCTGGCTCTCGAACCAGGCCCAGCGCCGCCTCAGGATGTCCGGGCGGTCCTGCTCGGCTGCATGCGCCGTCTTTTTTTGCGCGTGATCCGGTGCCGGTCGAAGAAGCGCCAGATCGTCCCGATCCCCGCGGGCACACCGGCCTTGGCGAGCTCCGCCTGGATCTCCGCCAGCGTGATGTCGGACTTCTGCTCGAGAAGGTCGAGGATCAACGCCGCATGGGCTTCGATGCGCGCTGAACGACGATCACCACCCAGCGGGCCAGGCGCAACTGATCCCACCTGTCGTGCCTG
>NZ_JBNXUM010000112.1:0-452 GCF_050563545.1 Falsiroseomonas sp. HW251 | reverse complement strand
GGCATCTCGCGGCCTTTCGCGGCACGCTGCAGGTGGACGGCTATGGCGGCTTCCGGGCGCTGGCCGACCGGCGCAACAACAGCGCGGTCACGCTCGCGTTCTGCTGGGCGCATCTGCGCCGGCGCTTCCACAAGATCCACGCCCACACCGCCTCGCCAATTGCGCCCGAGGCATTGCTCCGCATCGGCGCGCTCTACGCCATCGAGCGCGAGATCCGTGGCCGGCCCGCCGAGGAACGCCAGGCCGTCCGTCAGGAGCGGAGCGCGCCGGTTGTGCACGATCTCCACCGCTGGCTCGACGCCCAGCTCGGCCGCGTCAGCCAGGGCTCCGCGCTCGCCGCTGCGATCCGCTATGGCCTACGGCACTGGGAGGGCCTCGGCCGGTTCCTCGACGACGGCACCCTGGAGATCGACACCAACAGCGTGGAGCGAGAGATCCGCCCCATCGTCGTG
>NZ_JBNXUM010000111.1:0-554 GCF_050563545.1 Falsiroseomonas sp. HW251 | reverse complement strand
CCCAGTCGGCGCTGCTGGGCTCAAAGGAGGTGAAGGAGAACGCCTGGGTCCGGGGGCTGCTCGGGCGATGCGCGCGGCTCAAGGTCGCGGTCGCGCTCGCCAATAAGATGGCGCGGATCGCCTGGGCCCTGATGACGAAGGGTGGTGCCTATCGCCCAGCCGTCACCGCCCCGACGGCGTAGACACCGGAAGGCCCCGCAGGGAGATGCTTGCGAGAGGACGAGGCGTGATGGAGTGAGCGGCCGTGCCGACGAGCTGGGAGCAGCCTGGAACGTATCCGGGGTTTCGAACCCGCGAGACCGATGAGGCCCCAGCTCGCGGACACCCATCAGGGCCAGCGGCCGCCGTGCCGCGCTACAGGCCGGACACACGACTGCAGGCGACCACCGCTGCTTGAACGCCGAATTTCTTCTTGCAAGACAGGGGGCCATCCACACACGGATACGTTGATGCAGACCAACACACTGTCTCAAGGCACCCTTGCAGACGGGGCGGGCCATACGTTTTTTCAGCAGCCGCAGCTCGAGCGCCTGCTCGGCCACGACCTCCTTCAG
>NZ_JBNXUM010000110.1:0-568 GCF_050563545.1 Falsiroseomonas sp. HW251 | reverse complement strand
TGGCCAGGGTTTTGAGCAGACGGCGAGGCGGCGCGTAGTTGAAGCGCCACTCGCACTCCGCCAGGAACAGCGGGAAGCTTTGGCGGGGGATGCCGTTGTAGCGTCTCAAGTGGCGCTTGGCCTGGCTCCAGAAGTTCTCGATGCCGTTGATGTGGGCGCGGCCTTGCGCGTAGCTCCGCTTCTTGTCGACCCGGACGTGGCGGAATTCCGAGACGTCGAGCGCCGCGTAGCTGTGGTAGCCGTCGCTGTAGACGAGGGAGTCCGGCTGCACGCGCTGGCGGATGATCGGCATCAGCGTGCTGTGACGCAGGTCGGCGATCATCACCGCGTGCACCTGGCCGCGCCGCTTCAGCAGCCCGAACACCGGCACCTTGCCGGCCGCGCCGCGCCCGCGCACGCCCTTGCGGTGGCCGCCGAAGTAGCTCTCGTCGACCTCCACCTCGCCACCAAACGGGTGCCCCTCGCGGGTGCGCGCCCAGATCACCTCCCGGAGCTTGTGATAGAAGAGGATGGCGCTGTTGCGGTGGATGCCGAGCAGCTCGGCCGCTGTGCGCGCCGGCGTGCCGGC
>NZ_JBNXUM010000011.1:0-210584 GCF_050563545.1 Falsiroseomonas sp. HW251 | reverse complement strand
GCGCCCGCAGCCCGCGCCCCAGCCCCGGCCGCAGCCGCCCCTCCAGCAGCCGCGACCGACCCTGCCGCCGGGCAGCCTGATGCTGCCGGAGGCGCCGAGCTTCGGCCCGCCCGCCCCGCCACGCCCGCCCTCCGGCCGGCCGCAGGGGCGCGGCACCGACACCACGGTGGATCCTCGCTTCTCGGAAGGCGCCTTCAGCGCCGATCCCACGGTGCGCGTCACCGGCGCCAATGTCGGGCCGGACTGGCGCGCCGCCTTCCGCCGCTGGCTCGACCAGAACATGCGCTACCCCCAGCGCGCGATCCAACTGCGCGAGCAGGGCCAGGTGCGCGTGCAGGTGCGCGTCAACGCCGACGGCACGGTGCGCGACGTGAGGCTGACGCAGGGCAGCGCCTCGCCCTCGCTCAACTTCGGCACGACCTTCCCCTTCGAGGGCGCGCGCCTGCCCGCCTTCCCGCCGCCGGTGGACCCGAACGGCGCGACCATCGACCTGACGGTGAACTACATCCTGATCATGCGCTGACGCTCACCGGGGCTGCTGGGGGATTTCCCCCAGTCACGCGACACCCTGGGTGGTGGAAATCCCCCACCGATTTCGCCCGCCCCTCGCAGGATCGAGCAGTCCCAGGCACTTGCCGACACGCAGCGGCGTGGCACGCACCGTGCAGCGCAGGGCGCCAGCGGGCCAGTGCGGCCCACCCGGACGCACGGGCCCAGGATGGAGAATGGCGGCATGTCGAACAGCGGCAACGACGGCACCGAGGACACCTACCGCATCCTCATCGTGGACGGCGCCGTGTCCCTCTTCGCCGAGATCGACCCCAACGACGGCTCGCTCGACGACGACCCGATCCGGCCGAACCAGTCCTTCGTGATCGGCGCCGGCACCATCACCGAGACCGAGCAGGAGAGCGGCTACCGCGCCATCCGCGTCTACACGCGCGTCGCCGGCACCACCGACGACTGGGTGCCGACCTCCAAGACCTTCATCGCCGATGACGGCCAGGTGCTGCCCGACGACCCCGAGGACACCGGCACGGTCGCTGCCGCCGACAACGCCGATGGCGACGGCAGCAACGACGACGAGATCGACGACGATGCCGGCTACGACAGCGCCGATGCCGGGCTCGGCGACGACGACGTCTCGGGCGGCGAGGGCAATGACAGCCTGCATGGCGGCGGCGACGACTGGGTGGATGGCGGCAGCGGCAACGACGACCTCGGCGGCGACGACGGGTCGGACCTGGTGCGCGGCGAGACCGGCGACGACAGCCTGCACGGCGGCAACGGCAACGATGACGTCTCGGACGGCAAGGGCAATGACGACGTCGCGGGCGACGCCGGCGACGACAGCGTGCGGGGCGGCAGCGGCGACGACGACGTCTCGGCGGGGACGGGAACGACGACCTCTTCGGCGACGACGGGGCGGACACGCTGCAGGGCGGCGGCGACGACCACGGGCATGGCGGCATCGGCGTCGACACGCTGCGCGGCGGCCAGGGCGCCGACGACGCGGCCGGCGAGGATGGCAACGACAGCGTTACGGCCGATGCCGACGGCGTCGGCGACGACTACGCCGGCGGCACGGGGCGGGACGTCATCTCCTATGCCGCGCTGACGCTCGGCGTGACGGTGAACCTGGCGACCGGGCGGGCGAGCGGCGGCGGGGCGGGGGCGGACACGCTCTCCGGCTTCGAGGACGCCTTCGGCCGCGGCGGCAGGGACGACGTCTCGGGCAATGCAGGCGGCAACCGGCTGCAGGGCCGCGGCGGCGACGCCTCCACCGGCGCCGCGCGCGACCGGATCGAGGATTTCGCGACGGGCCTCGACAGCATCGACCTCTCGGCCATCGACGCCAAGGCCGGCGAGGGCGAAGACGACGCCTTCGCCTGGGCCGCCGGCTTCTCCACCGGGACCAAGGGCCTGCTGGTCTTCTCCGGTGGCATCCTCGCCGGCGACGCGGAGCTGCTGGCCTGGCATTTCCTGGCTCCTGCACGCAAGGCGCTACGGCAAGCCCGGGCTCACGCTGGACGCCGCGGCGCGCGCTGGTCGCACGGCATCCCTGGCCCGGCAATGGGCGCGAGTTCCGCAACGCGATGGAGCAGGCCGTGCTGTCCTGCGGCGCGGCGAGCGAGATCGGCGTGGCGAGCATCGCCGTGGCGCCGGCCGCCGGCAGTGGCGCGGAACCGCCACGCATCCCGCAGACCCTGCCGCAGGTGGAGCGGGAGGCGCTGGTCCGCGCGCTGGACGAGGCCGGGGGCAACGTCTCCCGCGCGGCGCGCAGCCTCGGCATCAGTCGCGACACCATGCGCTACCGCATGGCCAAGCACGGGCTCGACCAGGGCATGGCGCAGGCCGCGGACTGACGCGCCCCGAGCGATCGTCATCCCCGCCCCCCTTGGCGTAAGCGGGAGGGCAGGCAATCTGTCGCCCGATCGGGCCGTGCCGGCGGCCGCAGAAAAGGAAGATGCATGAGCTCGGGCCTGCTCGCCCTGCTGGACGACGTCGCGGGTATTGCCAAGGTCGCCGCGGCCTCGCTGGACGACGTGGCCGCGCAGGGCGCCAAGGCCGGGGCGAAGGCGGCCGGCGTGGTGATCGACGATGCCGCGGTCACGCCGCGCTACGTCGTCGGCTTCGCCGCCGAGCGCGAATTGCCGATCGTGCGCCGCATCGCCGCGGGGTCGCTGCGGAACAAGCTGGTGTTCCTGCTGCCCGCCGCGCTGGCGCTGAGCGCCTTCGCGCCCTGGCTGATCACGCCGCTGCTGGTGTTGGGCGGCCTGTTCCTCTGCTACGAGGGCGCGGAGAAGCTGCGGGAGGCGATCGTGCCGCACGCCGCCCATGCGATTGAGGAGCGCGAAGGCTCCGCGCCGGCCGATGCGAAGGCGCTCGAGGATGCGAAGGTCGCCAGCGCCATCCGCACCGACTTCATCCTCTCCGCCGAGATCATGGCCATCGCGCTTTCCGCCATCCCCGCGGGATCCTTCGTGATGCAGGCGGTGATCCTCGCCGTGGTCGGCATCGGCATCACGGTCGCGGTCTACGGCGCCGTCGCAATCATCGTGAAGGCGGACGATGTGGGCATGGCGCTGGCGCGCCGCGGCGGGGCGCTGGCTGCGGTCGGGCGCGGGATCGTCGCGGGGATGCCGCCCTTCCTTAAGGCGCTGGGCGCGGTCGGCACGGCGGCGATGCTCTGGGTCGGCGGCGGGATCGTGCTGCATGGGCTGGAGGCGTTCGGCCTGCACGCCGCCGGTGCGCTATTGCATGGCGCGGAGCATGCGGGCCAGGCGATCTCGGGCTTCGTGGGCTGGCTGTTCGGCGCGGCGGTGTCGGGCATCGTCGGCGTGGTGCTCGGCGCGGCGCTGATCCCCACTGTGCAGCACGTGATCGCGCCGGCCTTCGCGATGGTGAGCGGAGCTTTCCGCCGCTGACTTGCGCGCGGCGCGCGTTCAGCGCACCGTTCCAGGCCTCATTCCACGTGGAAGCGGATGATGGCCGAGGTGCAGGGCAGGCGGCTCAGGATCGGCGTGGATGTCGGCGGGACCTTCACCGACCTCGCCATGGTGGACGAGGCGACGGGCCGCATCGCCTTCCACAAGGTGCCTTCCACGCCGCATGATCCGTCCCAGGCGATCGAGGCCGGCGTGCGCGGCATCCTCGCGCTGAACGACGGCAGGGCCGACCAGGTCGCCTTCCTCGGCCACGGCACGACCGTCGCGACCAACATGGTGATCGAGCGCCGCGGCGCGCGCACCGGCATGGTCACGACGAAGGGCTTTCGCGACGTGCTGGAGATCGCGCGGCAGATCCGCCCGCATCTCTACGACTACGACATCCGGCGCCCCGCGCCGCTGGTGCCACGCCGGCGGCGCATCGAGGTCGCGGAGCGCATCACCGCGGAGGGCACGGAACTCGCGCCCATCGACCTCGCGCAGGCCGAGCAGGCCGCGGAGAGCTTCCGGGCGGACGGCGTGACCTCGGTCGCGATCTGCTTCCTGCACGCCTGGCGCGATGCCGCGCACGAGCGCGCCGCGAAGGAGGTCTTCAGGCGCCTGATGCCCGATGCGTATCTGTCGGTCTCGTCGGAAGTCCTGCCGGAGTTCCGCGAGTTCGACCGCTTCTCCACCACAGTGCTGAACGCCTTCGTCGGGCCACGGATGGCGACCTACCTCGACCGCCTGCTGGCCCGCGTGCGCGACACCGGCATCGCGGCGGAGCCCTACACCGTGCATTCCAATGGCGGCCTGATGTCGGTGGCGACCGCCGCGGCGACACCGGTCCGCACCTGCCTGTCGGGCCCGGCCGCCGGCGTGATCGGCGCGGCGGTCGTCGCGGGCCAGGCGGGCTTCCCCGACATCGTGACCTTCGACGCCGGCGGGACCTCGACCGACGTCTCGGTCGTTGCGGGCGGCAAGGCGACGTCGTCGTCCTCGCGCGATGTCGCGGGCTATCCCGTGAAGGTGCCCTCCATCGGCATCGACGTCATCGGCGCCGGCGGCGGGTCCATCGCCTTTCTCGACGAGGGCGGCGCGCTGAAGGTCGGGCCGCGCAGCGCCGGCGCCGAT
Organism: Falsiroseomonas sp. HW251; assembly: GCF_050563545.1. Taxonomy (NCBI): domain Bacteria; kingdom Pseudomonadati; phylum Pseudomonadota; class Alphaproteobacteria; order Acetobacterales; family Roseomonadaceae; genus Falsiroseomonas; species Falsiroseomonas sp. HW251. The sequence continues at coordinate 206,022 of NZ_JBNXUM010000011.1, read as the reverse complement.
CCCGGCCCGGCCGCCTATGGCCGCGGCGGGACCGAGCCCACGCTGACGGATGCGAACATCGTGCTCGGCCGGCTCGACCAGACCGCGCTGCTGCGCGGCGCGATGCCGGTGGACGCCGCCGCCGCGCGCCACACCATCGAAGAGCGGATCTGCGGGCCGCTCGGCCTGACGCTGGAACAGGCCGCCCTCGGTATCATCCGCATCGCGGTTGCGAATATGGGCCGCGCGATCCGCGGCGTGACGACCGAACGCGGCTACTCGCCCGAGCATTTCGCGCTGTTTGCCTTCGGCGGTGCTGGGCCGCTGCATGCGACGGAGGTCGCGGCGGAATGCTCCATCCCGACCGTCATCATCCCGCGCGAGCCCGGGACGATGTGTGCGCGCGGCATCCTGCTGGCCGATATCGCGCTAGACTTCGTGCGCAGCGAGATCGCGCCGATGAACGAGGTGACGTGGGAACTGGCCGGAAGGCTCTTCGCCGAGATGGCGGCAGAGGCCGATGCCTGGCTGGCGCAGGAAGGCGTGCCGCAGGCGCGGCGCGCCTCGGTGCGCGCGGTGGAACTGCGCTACGAGGGGCAGAACTTCGAAGTGCGCGTGCCGCTCGGCGACGCCATGCCGAGCCTCGACCAGGTGCTGGCCGACTTCGCGAAGGAGCATGCGCGCACCAACGGCTATGACATCCCCGGACGCGGGGTTGAGCTCGTGAACTGCCGGCTGACCGCCATCGGCCATGTCCCGCGCGGCGCGCCGGAACCGCCGCCGGAGGGCGGCACGCTGGAGGGGGCGGTGATCGGCGCGCGGCGCGTCTACTACGACCCGCGCCATGGCTGGCACGACACGCCGGTCTATGCGCGGGAGAAGCTGGCCGTCGGGCTGCGCATCCCCGGCCCCGCGATCATCGAGGAGATGTCCTCCACCTCCATTGTTTTTCCCGGCCAATGGGCGACGCTCGATCGCGACGGCAACGTCATCATCCGCCACGAGGACGCGGCCGCCCCCCAGGCCAGTGCGCGGGAGCCCGCCCATGCTTGACGCCGTCGCGCCGCAATCATCAGACCCGCGTGCTTCGCACGACCCGGCCGACCCCATCGCGATGGAGGTCTTCGCCAACCGCCTGCTCTCCATCACCGAGGAGATGGGCAACGTCCTCGTCCGCGCCTCCTTCTCCACCAACATCAAGGAACGCAAGGACTGCTCCGTCGGCATGTTCGACGTGAAAGGCCGCTGCCTGGCCCAGGCCGCGCACATGCCGATGCATCTGGGATCGCTTATGGGCAGCGTGGTGACGCTGCTGGAGCGATACCTGCCCGACCAGATGCAGCCCGGCGACGCCTTCATCTGCAACGACGTCTTCCTCGCCCGCGGAACGCACCAGCCCGACATCAACATCATCACGCCGGTCTTCGTGGAAGGCCGCGTCGCCTTCTTCGCGGTCAACACCGGCCACCATTCCGACGTGGGCGGGCCGAACCCGGGATCCATGTCGCAATCCGCGCGCACGATCTTCGAGGAAGGGCTGCGCATCCCGATCATGAAGATCATGCGGGCGGGCGAGCTGGATCGCGACCTGCTCGAGATGATTGCCCACAACTCCCGCGCGCCGACCGAGCGCGTGCTGGACCTGCGCGCGCAGATCGCGGTGAACGAGCGTGGCGCGGAACTCATGCAGCGCCTCGTCGCGACCGATGGCCTGGAGGCGATCGAGGCCGCCGTGGACTCGCTACTGGCCTATACCGCGCGGCGGCTGAAGGCGCGCATCGCCGCGCTGCCCGACGGCGAATATAGCGGCGAGCGCTGGATGGACGGCGACGGCGTGCCCGGCGGCGATCCCATCGTGTTGCGCGCCAAGGTCGTGGTGAAGGGCGACGACCTGCTGCTGGATTTCGCGGGATCCGCACCGCAGGCCCGCGGCGCGCTCAACATCGCGACGAACGCGCTGGAGGCGACCTGCTACTACGCCGTCAAGGCGCTCCTGGATCCCGACCTGCCCGCTAATTCCGGCCTGTTCGGCGCCATCCGCATCAGCGCGCCGGAAGGCACGATCGTGAACCCGCGCTTCCCCGCCGCGACGGCCGCGCGCGCGATCAGCGCGAACCGCCTGTCGGGGGCGATCTTCGACGCGCTGAACAAGGTGCTGCCGCCGGAAAAGCGCATGGCGCACAGCCATGATTCCGTGCCCGCCCTGCTGGTCTCCGGCACCGGGCGCTACGGCACCTATGTCTATATCGAGACGATCGGCGGCGGCGCCGGCGCGCGCCTTGGCGCGGATGGCGCGGAGGCCGTGCAGATGCACGTCACCAACTCCTCCAACCTGCCGGCCGAGGCCTTCGAGATCGAGTATCCCCTGCTGATCGACGAATACGCGCTGGTGCCGGATTCCGGCGGCGCGGGGCAGTGGCGCGGGGGCCTCGGCATCGCGCGGCAGATCAGCTCGCGCGTGGACGGATCGCTGCTGACGGCGCGGGGCGAGGGGCATGTGAAGGTCGCGCCCGGGATCGAGGGCGGCCTGCCCGGCGGGCGCGCGGAACTCCTGATCGAGCCCGGCACGCCGAACGAGCGTCTGCTGCCGACCGCGACGACCGCGCTGCCGATGACGGCGGGCCTCGGCGTCAGGATGGAGACGCCGGGCGGCGGCGGCTTCGGCGATCCCGCGAAGCGCGATCCGCGCGCGCTGGCGGCCGACATCCTGGACGGCAAGGTCAGCCGCGCCGCGGCCGAGCGCGACTACGGCGCGGACCGCGTCGCCGCGGCGCTGAGGGAATGGAAGGAGCCGACATGACGCGTCGCCGCCACCTCCTCGCCGCTGCGCTGGCCGCACCCGGCATCGTGCCCGTGGGCGCCCATGCGCAGGGCGCCTACCCCAACCGCCCGATCCGCGTGATCGTGCCCTTCGCCGCGGGCGGCGGCACCGACGTCTCCGCGCGCATCTGGGCGCAGCGGATGAGCGAGATCCTCGGCCAGCAGCTGGTCATCGACAACCGCGGCGGCTCCGGCGGCAACCTCGGCGCCGAGCAGTTCGTGCGCACGCCACCCGACGGCTACACCATCCTGCTGACCAGCAACGGGCCGCTGACGGTCAACCGCTTCCTCTATCGCGACATGCAGCACGACCCGCTGAAGGACATGATGCCGATCGGCATCATCCTGCGCATCGAGCAGCTGCTGGTCGTCAATCCCGGCGTGCCCGCGCAGACAGTGCAGCAGTTCATCGAGCTCGCGAAGGCGCGGCCGGGGCAGCTGAACTACGGCTCGGGCGGCGCCGGATCCTCGCTTCACCTGGCCGGCGAGCTCTTCAAGCTGCGCGCGGGCGTCAACCTCGTGCACATCCCCTATCGCGGCGGCGGGCCGGCGATGCAGGACCTGGTCTCGGGCAACATCCAGGCGATGTTCGATTCCATGCCGTCCTCCTATCCGCAGATCCGGGCGAACGTGATCCGGCCACTGGCGATGTGCGGGGCGAAGCGTCACCAGCTGCTGCCGGACGTGCCGACCATGACGGAATCCGGCATCCCGGACTGCGTCGCCGGCACCTGGATCGCGATCTTCGCGCCGAACGGCACGCCCGCGCCGATCGTGGCGCGCGTCGCGGAAGCAGCGCGCCAGGCCGCGGGCGAGCCCGCGCTGACCGAGGCGTTGTTCCGCGCCGGTGCCGATGCCGACTGGTCCGGTGCCGAGGATCTGCACGCCACGATGGTGCGGGAGACCGCGCAATGGGGCGATGTGGTGCGCCAGGCCAACATCACGTCGAACTGAGGCTTGTTGGCGCGCGCCGCCCGCTAGCCTGCGCGCCCGTCTGGCGGAGCACGACATGAAGGCCGTTGCCTATACCCACATCCTGCCGATCGGCGATCCCGATTCGCTGCAGGACATGGTCCTGCCCGACCCGCCCGCACCCAAGGGCCGCGATCTGCTGGTCGAGGTGCGCGCCATCGCCGTCAATCCCGTGGACGGCAAGGTGCGCATGCGCACGGAGCCCGCGGGCGAGCCGAAGATCCTGGGCTATGACGGCGCCGGCGTGATCCGGGCGATGGGCCCGCAGGCGAAGCTCTTCCACCGCGGCGACGAGGTCTTCTACGCCGGCTCCATCGCGCGGCCGGGCACGAACGCCGAGCTGCACCTCGTGGATGAGCGCATCGTCGGCCCGAAGCCGAGGAAGCTCTCCTTCGCGGAAGCCGCCGCGGTCCCGCTGACCGCCATTACGGCGTGGGAGGCGCTGTTCGATCGCCTGCGCATCCCGCGCGGCGGGCCCGCGCGGAAGGAAGGCGTGCTGATCGTCGGCGGCGCCGGCGGCGTGGGCTCCATGGCCATTCAGCTGGCGCGCCAGCTCACGGGCCTGATCGTCATTGCGACGGCGGGGACGAGGGAGTCGCAGGACTGGGCGCGGCGGATGGGCGCGCATCACGTGCTGGATCATTCCTCGCATCTCGGCGTGCAGCTGAAGGCGGCCGAGGTCCCGCTGCCCTATGCCTTCATCACCACGCACACGGACCAGCACTGGGCCACGGTGTGCGAGGCGCTGGCGCCGCAGGGCGCAATCTGCATCATCGACGATCCCGCCACGCCGCCGGACGTGCGGCTGCTGAAGACGCGCGCGGGGTCGCTGCACTGGGAGATGATGTTCGCCCGCGCGGTCTTCGCCACGCCGGACATGGAGGAGCAGCACCGCCTGCTGGCGGAGGTCAGCCGCATGCTGGACGCCGGCACGCTGCGCACGACTCTGGCGGAGAATCTCGGCGCCATCAACGCGGCGAACCTCCGGCGCGCGCATGCGATGCTCGAATCCGGCCATACCCGCGGCAAGCTGGTGATGGAAGGCTTCGGCTAGAGCGGCGTCGCCCCTGCCGCGGACGCGCTATCGCGTCGCGCCGCGCGCGGCGAAGAAGCCGTCCACGAGCTGGCGCACCGCCGTCTCCAGCTCCCGCGCGGGGACGCGGTCGGCGGCGCTGCCGGTCATGGTCGCCTCCCACAGCAGCAGGTCGCCGCGACGCTCGCGCTCCACCCTCTCGCGCCCCGCCAGCATCGTCACGGTGCCGCGGTAGGCGATGACGGCGCGGAGCGAGACATGGAAGGCGCCGGCCGACCGCCGCGGGCCGGTGGTGGCGATGCGCGCGACGAGATAGGGCAGGCCGGCCGTGCTGGTCATGCCGAAGGCCTCGGGGCTCTGGGCGAGGTAGAGCTCGACCCGCGCCGCCTCCGCCGCACGGCGGGTCTGGACGATCGCGGCATCGCAGATCATGCGCGCCAGGGACCCGGGCTCGTCGTCGACGAAGTCGCAGTAGACTCCGATGCGCTGCCAATCCCCGAGATTCGCCTGGTTGCGCCACGCCAGGGCCTGGCGGGCGAGCAGGGCCTCATCGGCCTGGGGCAACGGGGCCTGGGGTGGCTGGCCCTGGGGCGACTGGGCCCGGGACGCCGCGCCGCCGAGCAGCAGCGACGCCGCGAGGAGCGATGTCAGACCACGCGTGAACAGCAACGCCGCCCTCCCGATCCCACGGGCTGGCCGCCGGCACGGCCCCCGCTCGGATCCGCGCCCAGGTGAAGCGAAACGGCGGCGATGCGCAAGCGCGCATCGCGGGGCGGAACGGGCTCTAGAACTGCAATTTCTAGAGCAGCTCATGCCCGTTCGGCGGAACCGCGAAGCGGTTCCACTCGAACGGGCGCTGCTCTAGGTCAGCACCGCCAGCCCGTCCGCGGCCAGCACGCCCTGGCCCGCCGGCATGACGAAAAGCGGGTTGATCTCCGCCGTGACGAGCCGCTCGCCCAGCGCCTCCCCCATGCGCGCAAAGGCCAGCACCGCGTCGAGCAGCGCCGCGACGTCGGCATGGGGTCGGCCGCGGAAGCCGCGCAGCAGGGCAGCGCCGCGGAGCTCGGCGAGCATCGCCTCGGCCTCCGCGCGGTCGATCGGCAGCAGCCGCAGGGCGGTGTCGCCGAACAGCTCCGCCGCGACGCCGCCCATGCCGAGCAGGATCGCGGTGCCGAGATGGGGGTCACACTGCAGGCCGAGGATGACCTCGACGCCGCCGGCGACCTGTTCCTGCACCAGCAGCCCCTCTGGCGCGCGGCCGGCGGCGGCGGCGACGCGGGCGAGCATGGCGCGGCCTTCCGCCGCGAGCTCGCCGGGCGCCAGGCCGATGCGGACGCCGCCGACATCCGACTTGTGCGCGATGTGGCGAGACAGCGCCTTCAGCACGACGCGCGGGCCGAGGGCCTGCGCGGCCGCCGCGGCGTCCTCCGGCGTCGCGCAGGCGATCTCGCGCACCGGCGCGATGCCGAAGCGCGCAAAGAGCGCCTTGCTCTCGGCCTCGTCGAGCGGGCCGGCGGGCAGTGCGGACAGGTCCGGGACAGGCGCCGGTTCGGACGCGGCCGGCGGCAGGACAGGTGTCGCCAGCGCACTCAGCATCGCGGCGACCGATTCCGGCGCGGCGGAGGCCGGGATGCCCTGGCGCTGCAGCGCCGCGCCGATCGCCGGCGCATGCGGGCTGAGATAGGCGATGACGGGCTTGTCGCCCAGCGCCTGGCAGTCGGCGATCGCATCCGCCGCCAGGCGCGGCTGCGCGAGCGCGGACGAGCCGACCACGACGGCGAGCGCGTCATAGGCCGGGCTTTCCAGCAGCGCGGCCATGGTGCCGCGCATCACCTCGGGCTTCAGCCCGGCCAGCGTGAGGTCGAGCGGGTTGGCGATTGCGGCCTCGCCGGACAGTGCGGCGATGCGCGCGGCGGTGGCCTCGTCGGGCGGCGGCAGCTCGAAGCCGGCAAGGCCGAAGCTCTCCGCCAGCAGCGCACCGGCGCCGCCGGTGGTGGTCAGCACCGCGACGCGCTTCCCGTGCATGGTGCGCCCAGTCGCCAGCGCGGCGGGAATGTCGAGGAGGTCGGCGAAGCGCTCCGCGCGGATGATGCCGAGCTGACGGAACAGCGCGTCGTACATACGGTCCTCGCCGGACAGCGCGCCGGTGTGGGAGATCGCGGCCTGCGCGCCGGCAGCCGACCGCCCGACCTTGAAGGCGACGATGCGCTTGCCCGCGGCCGCGGCCTTGCGCGCGGCGGCGCGGAAGGCGCCGGGGCGGCGCAGCCCCTCGACATAGAGAGCGATGACGGAGGTCGCCTCGTCCTCCGCGAGCTCGTCCAGGAAATCCGCGACGTCGAGATCGGCCTCGTTGCCGGTGGAGACGAGCCGCGCGAAGCCGATGCCCTGCGCCGCGCCGCGCGACAGGACGGAGCCCAGGATGCCGCCGGATTGCGACACCAGCGAGATGCGGCCGGGCGCGATGTCGTCCACCTCCAGCGCGCCGGAGGCGGAGAGCACCAGGCGGTCCGTCAGGTTGACCAGGCCGATCGTGTTGGGGCCGAGCAGGCGCATGCCGCCGGCGGCCTCGCGCAGCGACTGCTGGCGCGATGCACCGTCATCGCCGCTCTCCGCGAAGCCGCCCGCGAGCACAATGGCGGCGAAGCAGCCGCGCGACGCGAGGTCGCGCACCGCGGCCTCGGCGCGGTCGGGGCCGAGCAGCACGATGGCGGCGTCGGGCGCGCCGGGCAGGCTGGCGACGTCGGGGAAGCAGGGCAGGCCGCCGATCTCGGTTACGCGCGGATTGACCGGCCAGATCGCGCCGTCGAAGCCGTGTTTGCGGAGATAGCCGACGGGCCGGCCCGTGGTCCTGGTGGGATCGGCGGAGGCACCGACCACCGCGACGCTGCGCGGCCGCAGTAGGCGGGACAGCGCGCTCATCGCTTCGACTTCTCGAGGAAGGCGGCGACGGAGGCGCGGTGCTCGCCGGTGGTGTAGCAGATCGCCTGCGCCTTCGCGCCTTCGGCCAGCACGTCCTCGAAGCTCATCTCCAGCGAGCGGTCGAGGACGGACTTGGCCAGCGCGAGGGCGGGCTGCGATCCCGCGGAGAGCTCCTTCGCCCATGCCGCCGCCGAACACGTGAGATCGGCGTCGGGCACGACGCGCTCGATCATGCCCATCGCCAGCGCCTCCGCCGCGCCGACGCGGCGACCGCTGAAGACGAGTTCCTTGGCGTGCGCCAGGCCGACGCGGCGGGGCAGGAAATACATGCCGCCGCCGTCGGGGATCAGGCCGCGGGCGACGAAGCTCATGGTGAAATGCGCGCTCTCCGCCGCCATGACGAAGTCGCAGGCGAGCGCCACGTCGCAGCCGAGGCCGGCCGCCGCGCCGTTCACCGCGGCGATGGTGGGCTTCGGGAGGTTGTGCAGCAGCGCGACCGCGCGATGCGTGCGGCCCTGGCGGCGCCAGCCGTTGAAGGCGACCTCCTCGGGCGGCGCGGAGAGGCGCTGCTGCATCCCGCGCAGATCGCCGCCGGCGCAGAAGGCGCTGCCCGTCCCGGTGACGACCAGGGCGCGGACGGTGGGATCGGCAGCGGCGGTCTCCAGCGCCTCGATCATCATGCCGCGCGTCGCGTCGTCGATGGGATTGCGGCGCTCCGGGCGGTTCAGGCGAAGCGTGGCGATGCCGTCCTCGACGGCGAAGACGATGGGGCTGTCGGACATCCGTTCGTTCCTTCAGTCGGCGCGCAGGTTCGCGCGCGCGACTACGCGGCTCCAGCGCGCGCGGTCCTCGTCGAGCAGGCGGGCGAGGTCGGCAGGCGCCGCACTCGGCGCGATCTCGTCCACGCCGTTCTCCACCAGCTTGCGCCGGATCTCGGGCTCGGCCAGCACCTCGTTCAGCGCGCGGTGCAGTATGGCGATGCGCTCGGGCGGCGTGCCGCCGGTGCCGAGGACCGCGTACCAGGTCGCACTGTCGAGCTCGGGGAAGCCCTGCTCTACGCTGGTGGACAGATCGGGCAACGCAGCGCTGCGGCTTTTCCCCGCGACGGCCAGCGCGCGCAGCGTGCCGGCGGCGATATGCGGCTGCAGCGGCGCGGAGGCGTTGGTGATTAGCTCCAGCCTGCCGGCCAGCACGTCGGTCAGCGCGGGGCCGGTGCCGCGGTAATGCACGGGCTCGAGCTCCACACCCAGCACCACGCCGATCATCGCGCCGAGCGCGTGGCCGGTGGTGCCCACCCCCGGCGTGCCATAGCGCAGCGGCGCCGGCGCGGCGCGCGCGATGGCCTGGAATTCCTTCAGGTCGCGCGCGGCGACGCGAGGGTTCACGCAGATCACGTTCGGCGCGGCACCGATATAGCCGACGGGGGCGAAGTCGCGCACGGGGTCATAGGGCAGCCGCGACTGCACGAGGGAGGAGATCATGAAGCTGCCGCTCCCCGCGAGCAGCAGGGTGTAGCCGTCGGGCTGCGCCTTTGCGACGACGTCGTTGCCGAGCAGCCCGCCCGCGCCGCCGCGGTTCTCCACCACGACAGGCTGGCCGAGCCGCGCGGCCATCGCCTCGGCCAGCAGGCGGCCCACGATGTCGTTGGACCCGCCGGCGGTGAAGGGGACGACGAGGCGGACCGATCGGCTGGGGAAGGCTTCCTGCGCGCGGACGACGGCCGGCAAGGGCAGAAGGGAGGCGAGCAGCAGGGTACGGCGGCGCATGGATGTCTCCTCCGGTGCCGACCGTGCTGCCGGCTTCAGGATGGGGTGTGCGCCATCACGCGACGCGGCGCCAGCGCGGAATCTTTGCCCCACCCCAAGATCAGGTTAGGCTGCACAGATGGACCGCCTCCCGCCGCTTGCTGCGCTGCACGCCTTCGCGCTGGTCGTGGAGCATGGCAGCCTGGCAGCGGCGGCGGTGCGGCTGAACGTGACCCAGCCCGCGATCAGCCGCCGCGTGCGGGAACTGGAAGCGGCGCTCGGCGTCGCGCTGCTGCATCGCGGCGCCAATGCGGTACTGCCGACCCCGGAAGGCGCGCGCTATGCCGCGGCGTTGCGCGACGCCTTCGGCGCGATCCGCGCGGCGACCGTGACGCTCGGCGCGGGGCCGGCCGCGCCCTTGCGCGTGCGCGCCTACACGACTTGGGCGCTGCGCTGGCTGATCCCGCGCCTGCCGCGTTTCCGCGCGAAGCATCCGGGGCTGGAGATCGAGGTGCTGACCTCGACCGCGCCCGTCGTGGATTTCGCGCGGGACGGTCTGGATGCAGCGATCCGCAGCGGGGCGGCGGCGCCGCTGCCCGGCGCGCTGAAGCTGCAGCCCGTGACGATCGCGCCCTATGCCACGCCGGCGGCGCTGCGACGCGACGGGCCGGCGCGGCTGACCAGGCTCGGCAGCCGGATCAGACCGGGCGATTGGGCAGCCTGGCAGCGCGCGCAGGACAGGACGGGCCCGCCCACCGCGCCGCTGCTGTTCGAGAGCACGTCGCTGGCGATCCAGGCCGCGCTCGAGGGCCTCGGCGCGGTGATCTGCCCGCCCGCCTATGTCGCGGAGGAGGTGCGGCGGCGGCGACTGTCGCCCCTGCCCGGCCGCATCGCCGCGACCGGCGAGCATTACTGGCTGCTGCTGCCGCCTGGCCGCCCGCGCCGCGACGCCCCGGCCTTCCGCGACTGGCTGGTCGCGGAAGCGCGCGCGGATGACTGAGCGGTTCGCTCAGTTCAGCTGGATGCCGCGCAGGAGTTGCGCCTTGGTCTCGATGTCCTGCTGCAGCCGGCGCGCGAAGGCGGCGCGGTCGAGGAAGAAATTGGTGGGCTGCGACCCCGTGCGCGCGGCCTGGCGATAGGCCTCGCTCGCCGCCGCCGTGGTGCAGGCGGCCTCGATGCGGGCGATGCGGTCCTCCGGCGTGCCGGCCGGTGCGAAGAGGCCGCCGAAGCTCGCGGGTAGCACGTCGAATCCCTGCTCGAGCGCGGTCGGCGCATCCGGGAAGTCGGGATGGCGCTGCGCGTCGAAGACGGCCAGCACGCGGACGTCGTTCCGCCCCGCCGCCGACCCCAGCACGATCGAGCCGATGTCGAGCCGCCCGGCCAGCACTTCCGTCATCACCGGCGCGTCGGCGTTGAAGGGCACGTGCTCGATCTCCACGCGCGCGGCCTGCAGCCACTGCACCATCGCGAGATGCGGGATCGAGGTGACGCCGAGCGTGCCGTAGGTCAGCCGGCCCGGCTGCGCCTGCGCGCGGGCCTGAAGGTCGCGCAGGTTGCGGATCGGGCTGTCCGGCTTCACCACCAGCGCCATGGAGTTGTTGAAGACCTGGCAGACCGGCACGAAGGAATTGACCTGCAGCCCGGAGGTCGGCTGCACGACCGGCAGCACCGAGGCGACCAGCGCCGGGACGAAGAGCAGCGTGTAGCCATCGGCCGGCGCGCGCGCGACGGAGACCGAGCCGACGACCGCGGCCGCGCCGGGGCGGTTCAGCACCACGACGGGCTGGCCGAGGATCGGCTGCATCTGCGCCCCCAGCGCGCGGACCAGCAGGTCGATGGCGTTGCCCGGGGGATAGGGCAACACGACCTGCACGGCGCGGTTCGGGAAGGCGTCCTGTGCGCGGGCGATGGCGGGCAGCGCCAGCCCGGCCGCGAACGCGGCCAGCGAACGTCGGGTGATCATTTTCGTTTCTCTCCCTCAGTCTTCGCGCGGCCGGTTCAGCCCGCGGGCATCAGCTTCGACGGATCGGACCCCACGCGCCCGGACGGCACCAGCTGCGACGGATCGGCGCCGACGCGCCCGCCGCTGCCATCCGTGTCCTTCGACATGGTGAAGTCGTAGCGCACGCTCGGCATGCCTGGCACCGGCGCGTCCGGAAGGTCCTTGCGCGCCATCACCACCAGCGATTTCGACACGCCGAACACCGTGTCGCTCCCCACATTCACGTCGTCGCCGAAATAGAGCGCGGTGACGAGTTCGCGGTAGCCCGGGGCGGCGATCAGGGCATGGATGTGCGACGGCCGCATGCCGTGGCGCTTCTGCGCGCGCACGAGCTCGCCCACCGGCCCGTCCATCGGGATGGAGTAGCCGAGCGGGCGGAAGGTGCGGAAATGGAACTTCCCTTCCGCGTCGCACTGCAGCTGTCCCCGCATGTCCATCACGCCGGGGTCGTAGGCCTGCAGGTCGTAGGCGCCGTCCTCGCTGGTCTGCCAGACATCCATCACGGCATGCGGCACGGGCTTGCCCTCGGCGTCGCGGACCTGGCCGTAGAGCATGATCTCCGTGCCCTTCGACACGGCAGCGAGCGTCCCGCCCAGCGGGATCTTCGGCGCGCCCTCGCGGAAGAAGGGGCCGAGCAGGCTGGTCTCGGTGCCCGCGGCCTCGCGGCCCTTGCTGTCGTGCATGACGTTGACCAGGCGCGACAGGCCGATCACGTCCGACAGCAGGATGAATTCCTGCCGGTACTGCGTGCAGGCCTGGCCGACCGCGGTCATGAAGGCGATGCCCTTCAGCCATTCGTCGGGCGTGAGGTTGGTCTCGCGCGCGAAGTCATGGAGGTGGCGGACCGCGGCCTCCATGATCTCCTTCAGGCGGGGATCAGGGGTGGTCGCCATCTGCTCGATGACGGCGTCGGTGATCTCGTTGACGTCGAGGTCCTGCATCGCTTCCTCCTGCCGCCTGGCGCGCCCTGGATCGGCCGCGCACCGGTTGCCTCAAGCCAATCGCCCGCGGACGGGCGGGGTCATTGCATCTGTTGCGGCGCCACGCAATCCGCAAGCGCAGGGGCCGCGACGCCGCGGCGCATCGGCGCGCAGGCATCGGGGAAGTCCTGGACGAAGGTCGCGCCCGCCGCCTCCAGCCGGTCCAGGAAGCGGTCGAGGTGACGCATCGCCCCGCCCGGCAGGTCGTGCAGCACCAGCACGGGGCGTTCCTGCGCCAGGCATTGCGCCAGCGCGGTCGCCGGCCAGCCCTCGGGGTCGCGCCAGTCGCCGGGCACGGCGGACCACAGCACGACGGTGTGGCCATGCGCGACGAGGTGGTGGCGCGCCTCCGTGCTCAGCAGATGCGCCCCGAGCCGGCCGCCGCCGCCGACCGGGCGGAACAGGCGGTCGGGATGCGAGAGGTCGCCGATGAGGTCCTGGGTGCGGGCGATCTCGGCCTGCGCGTGGCCGCTGTTGCGGCGCTGGCCGAGCGGGCCGCCATGCGTCCAGGTATGGTTGCCGATCCAGTGGCCCTCGTCATGCGCGCGCTCCGCCAGCGCGCGGCGGCCGGGCTCGGCAAGCTTCGATCCCACCACGAAGAAGGTTGCGCGCAGCCCGCGGCGGCGCAGCACGTCGAGCACGGCCGGCGTCGCCTCGGGGTCCGGCCCGTTGTCGAAGGTCAGCGTGACGGCGGGCGCGGCCATCACGCGCGCGGACCGGCGATGACGGCGCCGGGGATCGGCAGGGGCATGGGAGGGGTCCTTCCAACCCAGCTTATTTTCCCGATAAAATGCCGCTGTCAATGCATTTTGCCGCTCTTGCCTACGCGGCGCGGGATCGTCATGGTGCGGCCGAGATGACGACGCCAGTCACGACCGAACAGGGAATGCGCTCACCGGACACCCAGGCGACGGCGGTGTACCGGCGGCTGCGCGCCGACATCCTGGATGGCCGGCTCGTGCCGGGGATGCGGCTGAAGGTACAGCACCTCGCCGCGGAATACGGCGCCGGCCCGGCGCCGCTGCGGGAAGCGCTGGCGCAGCTGGCGGCCGAGGGCCTCGCGCGGCGGATCGAGCAGCGCGGCTTCCGCGTCGCCGACGCCGATCCTGCCGGCTTCGCCGCGCTGATCCGCACGCGCTGCCTGGTGGAGGCGCTGGCGCTACGCGAATCCATCGCGCGCGGCGATGCCGCGTGGGAGGACCAGGTCGCGGCGGCGGAGCGTCGCCTGGCCCGCCTGCCGCGGTCGCTGGAGACGACGCGCTTCGTCTCCAACCCCGACTGGGAGGTCGCGCATCGCGCCTTTCACCGTGCGCTGATCGCGGCCTGCGACGCGCCGCCGCTGCTGGCGTTCTGCGAGCGCCTGCGCGAGGAGGCCGACCGCTACCGCGCGCTGGCCAATGCGGTCGCTTACCCCGGCCGCGACGTCGGCGCGGAGCACGCGGCGATTGCCGAAGCGGCGCTGGACCGCGACGCCGACCGCGCGGCGACGCTGCTGTCGCAGCATCTCGGCGCAACGGGCGACTTCGTGCGTGTTGCCCTCGAAGGCCGACAGACATCCAAAGCCCGCGTGCGCCGTCGCGCCGCGTGACGACAAGCCGCCAGGGAGTTCCGCGGATGACCACGACCAAGCTGCTGCCGACCACCGTTGTCGGCAGCTACCCGCAGCCCGCCTGGCTGGTGGACCAGGGCATCCTGCGCAGGAACAACGTCGTGCCGCGCGTGCGCCTCAAGGAGATCTGGCGGGTGGCCGAGGACGCGCTGGAGCAGGCGCAGGACGACGCGACGCTGATCGCCATCCGCGACATGGAACGCGCGGGCATCGACATCATCACCGATGGCGAGATGCGGCGGGAGAGCTACTCCAACCGCTTCGCCCTCGCGCTGGAGAACGTTGACGTCGACAACCCCGCGATGGTGACGGGCCGCATGGGCAAGCCGACGCCGGTGCCGCGCGTCGTCGGGCCGCTGCGCCGGCGCAACCCGGTGGAGGTGCGGGACATGCAGTTCCTGCGCACCAACACCGACCGCAAGGCGAAGATCACGCTGCCCGGGCCCTTCACGCTGTCCATGCAGGCGCATGACGAGTTCTACAACGACGACGAGGCACTCGCGATGGCCTACGCTGAGGTCGTCAATGTCGAGGCGAAGGACCTCGTCGCCGCCGGCGCCGACGTCATCCAGCTCGACGAGCCCTGGCTGCAGGCGCGGCCCGAGCAGGCCAAGCGCTTCGGCGTGAAGGCGATCAGCCGCGCGCTGGAAGGCGTGCCGGGGACCACCGTCGTGCATCTCTGCTTCGGCTATGCCGCGGTCGTGTCGGACAAGCCGTCCGGCTATTCCTTCCTGCCGCAGCTGTCGGACAGCAGCGCCGCGCAGATCTCGATCGAGGCGGCTCAGCCGAAGCTCGATCTCGGCATCCTGTCGGAGCTGTCGAACAAGACGATCATGCTGGGCGTGCTCGACCTCGGCACGGAGGAGGTCGAGACGGCGGAGGTCGTTGCCGCGCGGCTGCGCGAGGGGCTGAAGCGCGTGCCGGCGGAGCGCCTGGTGGCGGCGCCGGATTGCGGCATGAAGTATCTGCCGCGCGAGCGGGCGTTCGCGAAGCTGAAGGCGCTGGCGGAGGGTGCGGCAATCGTGCGGAAGGAGCTGGCCGGCTGACGTACGGGCGAAAGCCCTCTCCCCCGCTTATGGGGGAGAGGGATGGGTGAGGGGGACGTTGGCGACGAGCAGTCGTTGCCAGTCCTTCACGCCCCCCCTCACCCTGCCCTCTCCCCCCTTCGGGCGGAGAGGGTTCCTGGTGTGCGGGTGGGGAGGGTCTTTCGCGCACCGGTCAACCTGTGATCGCGTCGATCTCCGCCAGATCCTCCGCGGTCAACTTCCACCCGCCTGCCGCGACGTTGGCCTGGATCTGCTCGGGCTTCGTCGCGCCGGCGATGACGCTGGTGACCGGCGGCTTCGCCAGCAGCCAGGAGAAGGCGAGCTCCAGCAGCGTATGCCCGCGCGCCTCCGCGAAGTCACCGAGCTTCTCCGCGACCGCCCAGTTGCGGTCCGTCAGGTACTTGTCCGCCAGGCGCTGCGTCTTCGTCAGCCGCGCATCCGCCGGCATCGTCGCGTTGCGGCGATACTTGCCGGTCAGCAGCCCGCTCGCCAGCGGGAAATAGGGCAGCAGGCCCAGGCCATACTGGCGCATCGCCGGCATCAGCTCGGCCTCGTGCTTGCGGACGACCAGCGAGACCTCGTCCTGGCAGGAGACGAAGAGGTTCAATCCGCAGGTCTTCGCGGTCCAGGCGGCCTCCACGACCTCCCAGGCCGGCAGGTTGCTGCAGCCGATGTAGCGCACCTTGCCCGCGCGGATCAGGTCGTCGAGGGCGCGCAGCGTCTCCTCGATCGGCGTCAGCGGATCCGTGGTGTGCAGCTGATACAGGTCGATCCAGTCGGTCCTGAGGCGGCGCAGGCTGTCCTCCACCGCTGCCATGATGTAGCGGCGGCTGCCGCCCTTCTTCACGCCGGCATCGTCCATCGCCATGCCGAACTTCGTCGCCAGCACGATGTCCTTGCGGCGGGGCCCCAGGATCTCGCCGAGCACCGTCTCCGACCCGCCGCGCTCGCCGTACACATCCGCGGTGTCGAGCAGCGTGATGCCGGCATCGAGCGCGGCGTGGACGACCTGGCGGCTGGCCTCGAGGTCGATGCGGCCGCCGAAATTGTTGCAGCCCAGCCCGATCGCCGAGACGCGAAGCCCCGATGTCCCGAGGTTGCGGATTTCCATGACGCTTCTCCTCAATAGGTCGCGCGGCCGCCGGTCAGGTCGAAGGCGAAGCCGGTGGTGAAGGTGCAATCGGGGCCGGCGATGAAGGCGACCATGGCCGCGATCTCCGGGATGGTCAGGAAGCGGCCCATCGGGATCTTCGCCTTCATGGCCGTGATGTGGTCCTGCGTCATCTCGTTGAAGAGCTCGGTCTCGGTGATCGCGGGCGCGATGCAGTTGACGGTGATGCGGGTCTCCGCAAGTTCCTTGGCGAGCGACTTCGTCAGCGCGATGACGCCGGCCTTCGATGCCGAATAGGGCGCGATGCGGGGGACGCCTTCCTTGCCGGCGATGGATGCGACGTTGACGATCCGCCCGGTGCCGCGCGCGCGCATATGCGGCACGATCGCACGGCAGCCATGGAACACGCCGGTCAGGTTCACGGCAATGACGCGGTGCCAGGCATCGAGCGGGTAGTCCCACATGTCCACCACCGGCCCGTTGATGCCGGCGTTGTTCACCATGATGTCCACCTGGCCGAGGGCAGCGACGGCCTGCGCCACGCCGGCCTCGACGGATGCGTAGTCCGCGACATCAACCACCTGCTTCAGCGCCGGCTCGAACCCGGCCGCCGTCGCGTCGAAGGCGTCGAAGCCGAGGTCCCACAGGATCACCCGCGCGCCCTCCTCGGCCAGCCGTGCCGCGATGCCGCGGCCGATGCCGCGCGCTCCGCCCGTCACCAGCGCCACCTGCCCCGCGAGCGGTCGTGTCTGTCCCATCCGATTTCCCGGCCTGCGGGGGGATCGTGCGGTCCGTCGCGCATCGTGGCAACAGGGTGGGCAAAGATCGAGGAGACCCGCGCCATGTCGCCAGGCCGACTGCTCTCGCTCGCGCACTTCACCGTGATGGATGCCGATCCCGTCGGCCTAGTGGAAGCCGGCGCGGCGGGCGGCTTCGACGCTGTCGGGCTGCGCATCGTCCCGCCCTTCCCGGCCGACCGCATCGTGGAGGTCGTGGGCGACCTGCCGCTGCAGCGGCGCATCCTGGAACGCCTGCGCGCCACCGGCCTCTTCATCCTGGATGTCGAGGCGTTCTGGCTGCATCCATCGACCGAGGTCGAGACGCTGCTGCCCGCCCTCGACACCGCCGTCGCGCTGGGCGCGAGGCACGTGCTGACCGTCGGCAACGATCCCGACCGCGGACGGATGGCCGCGCGCTTCGCGGCGTTCTGCGCGGCCTGCCACGAGCGCGGCCTGCGCGCGATGCTGGAGTTCATCCCCTATTCCGCGCTGCGCAGCCTGGGCGAGGCCGCTTCCTTCCTGGCCGAGGTCGCGCCGGCCGATGCCGGCATCCTGGTGGACGCGCTGCATCTCAGCCGCTCCGGCGGCAGCCCGGCCGATCTCGCCGGCCACGACCCCGCGCTGTTCAGCTACGCCCATCTCTGCGACGCGCCCGCGCGCCTGCCGCCCCCCGAGGCGATCAGGGCGGAGGCGCGCGGCGGACGGCTCTATCCCAGCGAGGGCGGGCTGAAACTGGCCGAGTTTGTCGCAGCCTTTCCGCCGGACACGCCGCTGGCGGTCGAGGCACCGCGTTCCGACTTCGCCGCGATGTCGCCGGCGGAGCGCGCGCGGCGCGCCGGCGCGGCAAGCCGCGCGCTGCTCCGGGCTTGACGTCCAAAACGATTTGGACGCCTCATTCCGGGCAAGAGAGGGACGTCCCGGAACCGTGTCGCTCGCCCGCATCGCGGCCGCGCTCGAGCTGTCCGTCACCACGGTCTCCCGCGCGCTTGCGGGCTATGACGACGTGGCGGCGGCGACCCGCGCGCGCGTCCAGGCCGAGGCCGCGCGCATCGGCTACCGCGCCAACCGCACCGCGCGACGCCTCCGCACCGGCACCAACGACGCCGTCGGCATCGTGCTGCCGACCGGGCCGGGGCAGCTCGAGGACGCGTTCTTCCTCCGCCTGATCGGCACGATCGGGCCGCTGCTGGCGCAGGCGGGTCTCGACCTCGTCGTCTCCGCCGCGCGGGCAGGCGAGCAGGAGATGGCGCTCTATCGCCAGCTCGTGGAGAACCGGCGCGTGGACGGGATCTTCGTCGCGCGCACGCGCCGGCGCGATCCGCGCATCGGCTATCTCCTCGACAGCGGGATGCCCTTCGTCGTGCATGGCCGCACGCGGGAACGCCGCGCACATGCGCATGTCGACGTGGACGGGGCCGCGGCCTTCCGCGAGGCGACGGAACGCCTGCTGCGCTTCGGCCACCGGAAGATCGCGCTGGTCAACGCGCCGGCCGTGTACAGCTTCGCCCATCACCGCGAAGCCGGCTGGCGCGCCGCGCTGAAGGAGGCCGGCGTCGCCCCCGGCGTCATGCTGGACGCCGAGGCCACCGAGGAAAATGGCTTCCGCCTGGCGCAATCCCTGTTGCACGCGTCGCAGCCGCCGACCGCGATTCTCTGCGCGACGGATCGGCTGGCCGTGGGCGCGCTGCACGCCATCGCGTCTGCCGGGCTGCGCGCGGGGCGCGACGTCTCCGTCATCGGCTACGACAACCTGCCCGTTGCGACCTACACGGACCCGCCGCTGACGAGCTTCGAGCCCGCGGTGGAGGAAACCGCCGCGGCAATGGTGGAGATGATGCTGGCGCTCCTCGGCGGCGCCTCGCCCGCTGGGATGAGCGTGCTGCGCCAGGCGAGGCTGGTGCCGCGCGCCTCCGACGGGAAGGCGCCAGGACGGACGCTGCGCGCAGCGACGCGCAAGAAGCAGGAGGGAGAGAGGATCCATGACCGTTGATGGCCTGACGCGCCGAGGGCTCGGCGCCGCCGGACTGGGCGCGCTTCTCGCCGCGCTGCCGCGCCACCTCCGGGCGCAAGCGCGCGAGCTGGTCTTCCTCTCGACCCAGCTCCGCCCGATCGAATCCGCGCAGCGCATGCGCAGCGAGATCCTCTCGGGCTTCGGATCGCCCGTGAACTTCGTGCCGGAGCAGCCTCCACAGCTCGGCGTGCGCGTCCGCGCGGAGCAGCAGGGCGGGACGCGCACTACCAGCGTCATCGGGGCACTGCATGGTGAGGTGCTGCCGCTGGTCTCGACGAACTCGCTGTCCTCGCTCGACAGCCTGATGGCGCAACTCGCGCCGCGCGGGTTCAACGCGGACATGGTGGAATCCGGCAAGCTCGGCACCGCGCAGCAGCGCTACATCCCCTGGATGCAGGCGACCTACCACATGGCCGCGCATCGCCAGGCCCTGCCCTTCCTGCCGGAAGGCGCCGACATCAACGCGCTGACCTACGACCAGCTCGCGCAATGGGCGAACAACATCGCGACGCGCACGGGGCAGCGGCGGCTCGGTTTCCCCGCGGGGCCGACGGGGCTGATGCACCGCTTCTTCCAGGGCTACCTCTACCCGTCCTTCACCGGCGGCGTGGTGACGACCTTTCGGTCGGACGCGGCGGAGGACATGTGGACGAAGTTCGCGGACATGTGGCGCTTCGTGCAGCCGAACTCCACGAACTACGGCTTCATGCAGGAACCGCTGATGAGCGGCGAGGTCTGGATCGCCTTCGACCATGTCGCGCGGCTGATCGACGCGCTGAACGCGAAGCCCGAGGAATTCGTGGCCTTCCCCGCACCCGCCGGGCCGAAGGGCCGCGGCTTCATGCCGGTCGTCGCCGGCCTTTCGATCCCGGAAGGCGCCCCGGATGCGGCCGGCGCGGCGCGGCTGATCGACTACCTCACCAGGCCGGAGGTGCAGGTGGCCACGCTGCGCGCCACCGCCTTCTTCCCCGTGGTGAACGTGACCATGCCGAACGACCTCTCGCCCGGGCTGAAGATCGCGGCGGAGGCGATCGCCAGGCAGACCGCGGCGCGCGACGCGATGGTCAGCCTGCTGCCGGTCGGCCTCGACCAGAAGGGCGGCGAGTTCGACAAGGTGTACATGGACACCTTCCAGCGCATCGTGCTGCGCCGGGAGCGTCCGCGCGCGGCGCTGGACCGCCAGGCCGAGGCGCTGCGCCGCATCATGCAGGAAACTGGCGCGCCCTGCTGGAAGCCGGATCCGGCCTCGACCGGCGCCTGCCAGGTGGCCTGATGCCGTCGCACCGAAGCCGCGCCTTGCCCTATCTGCTGGTCGCGCCTTCGGTGATCTTCCTCGGCGTGCTGTTCATCACGCCGCTGGTGCAGACGGCCATGCTGGCCTTCCAGGCGACCGGCGCCTGGTCGGCCGGCAATTTCGCGCGGATGGCGGACGACCTCAATTTCGAGGAGGCGATCCGCAACACCTTCAGCGTCGTGCTGTTGGCGGTGCCGCTGCAGGTCGCGCTGGCGCTGGCGATGACGATGATGCTGCGGCATGTCGGCAAGGGCCGCGACCTGATCCTCTGGGTGTGGAGCATCCCGCTCGGCATCTCTGACCTCGCGGCGGGGCTGGTTTGGCTGGCGCTGCTGACGGATCTTGGCTGGGTGAATTCGGCGCTGTTCCACCTCGGCGTCGTCAGCACGCCGCAGAGCTGGCTGACCTATGAGACGCCGATGGCGCTGCTCGCCGCGATCGTGGTGGCGGAGGTCTGGCGCGCCACCGCGATCGTCTTCGTCATCCTGCTGGCGGGCGTGCAGCTTCTGCCCAAGGAATTCGAAGAAGCCGCCGAGGTCTTCGGCGCCACGCCCTGGCAGCGATTCCGCCGCGTGACGCTGCCGCTGCTCAGGCCCTCGATCCAGACCGCGCTGATCCTGCGCACCGTGCTGGCCTTCGAGATGTTCGCCATGGCCATGGCGCTGGGCGGCCGCAACTTCCCGGTGATGGTGAGCGAGGCCTTCAACTGGCAATACGCGAGCCAGGACTACGGCGTCGCGGCGGCCTATGCGGTGCTGGTCATGGCGATCTCGCTCGCGGCGACCGTGGTCTACCTGGTTGTCCTTCGCACGCCGGCGGAGCAGCGGTCGTGAAGCCGTTCGGCAAGTGGCTGCTGGCCGGCGGCGTCGCGGCGCTCTGCACCTGGACGCTGGTGCCGATCGCGCTGCTGGCGCTCGGCGCGCTGGGCGGGCGGGACTTCGTCTCGCGCTGGCCGAAATCGGTGGGCTTCGATGATCTGCGGCTCGAGACGCTGCGCGGCTTCTTCGCGATCGACGGGGTATGGGCGGCGACCTGGGTCAGCGTGCAGGCGGCCTCCCTCTGCATGGCGATCGCGCTGCTCTTCGGCGTGCCGGCGGGCTATGCGCTGGCGCGATTCAGCTTCCGCGGCGCCGGCGCCTATCGCGTGCTGATCCTGATGACGCGCGCCTTTCCCGTCGCGATCCTGGCGCTGCCGCTGACCGTGTCCTTCATCCGCCTCGGCGTCTACGACACGCCCTTCGGCGTCGCGCTGCTGCATGCGGTGCTGGCGACGCCCTTCGCGACGCTGGTCTGCGCCAGCCTGTTCCAGGGGATCCCCCGCGAATTAGAAGAGGCCGCCTGGGTCTTCGGCTGCTCCCGCTTCACGGCGTTCGTCCGGGTGGTGCTGCCGCTGGCCCTGCCGGGGATTGCGGCGGCGTCGATCTTCGCCTTCGTGCTGTCCTGGAACGAGGTCTTCGCGGCCTCGGTGCTCACGGTGCGGCACCGCACGCTGACGGCCTATCTGCTGTCGGTACTGTCGGAATCGCCGCTGCACCTGCAATTCGCGGGTGGGCTGATCCTGATCCTGCCCGCCATCCTCTTCATCTTCCTCGTCCGCAATCGCCTCTTCGCGATGTGGGGCATCGGCAACCGGTAGGAGAGCATGGCCCGCATCGTCATCGAGGGCATCCGCAAGGAATTCGGCGGCGTGCAGGCGTTGAAGCAGGTCGCGCTGGAAGTGCGCGATGGCGAGTTCCTGGCGCTGCTCGGCCCGTCCGGCTGCGGCAAGACCACGCTGCTGCGCATCGTCGCAGGGCTCGAGACGCAGAGCGCGGGCCGCGTGCTGATCGGGGAGCGCGATGTCAGCACCCTGCCCCCGCGCGCGCGGGGCCTGGCGATGGTCTTCCAGAACTACGCGGTCTTCCCCCATCTGACGGTCTTCGAGAACGTGGCCTTCGGCCTGCGTATGGCGCGGGCACCGAAGGACCGCGTGCAGCAGCAGGTCGCGCGCGCCGCGGCGCTGCTGCATATCGAGCCCTATCTCCAGCGCTACCCCGCACAGCTTTCGGGCGGGCAGCGCCAGCGCGTGGCGGTGGCGCGCGCGCTGGCAGTGGAACCCGCGGTCCTGCTGATGGACGAGCCGCTGTCTAACCTGGACGCGCTGCTGCGGCTGGAGATGCGGGCGGAGCTGAAATCGGTCCTGGCCGATGGCGGCACCACGACGATCTACGTCACCCATGACCAGACGGAAGCAATGGGCCTGGCGGACCGCATCGCGGTGATGCAGGCCGGCGAGATCGTGCAGATCGGCTCGCCCACCGAGATCTACCACCACCCCCGCACGCGCTTCGTCGGCGGTTTCGTGGGTTCGCCGCCGATGAATTTCGTGAAGCTGTCCGCGGCGGGCGGTGTCGCGCGGCTGGGGGCGCTTTCGCTGCCGGTCAAGGCGCGGGATGGCGACGTGCTGCTCGGCCTGCGCGCGGAGGACCTCTCGCCCGCCGAGCCCGGCCAGGGTTTCCGGTTCGAACTGCGCGTGGCGGAACCGCTGGGATCGCATGTCCTGCTGACCGGCACGGCGGAAGGACAGCAGATGCGCGTCGTCGTGCCGCACGACCTCGATGCCGATCTGCGGCCCGGGCGCGTGATGGAACTGAAGCCGCGGCTGGATCGCTTGAACTGGATGCAGGCCGATACGGGTATGGCGCTGGAGCGCGCGCAATGATCGACCGCCTTGCCGCGCAGGGCGTGCTGCGCGCGAATGACCGCGGCGGCTACACCGTGCCGACGGACCGGCTCTATCCTTTCCAGTGGAACTGGGATTCCGCCTTCGTCGCGATGGGCTTCGCGACCTTCGACGCGCCGCGCGCCTGGGCCGAGATCGAGAGCCTGCTGCGCGGCGAGTGGGACGACGGGCTGATCCCGCAGATCGTCTTCCACGCGCCGTCCGACGACTACTTTCCCGGCCCGGATGTGTGGGGGATCGAGCGCGATCCGCGAACATCCGGCATCACCCAGCCGCCGGTGCTGGCGACCGCGGCGCGCAAGGTGCTGGAATCGGCGCCCGGTTCCGGCAGCGAGGCGCGGATGGCCGCGATCTGGCCGAAGCTGCGCGACAATCATCGCTGGTGGGCCCGCGCGCGCGATCCGCAGGGAACGGGCCTCGTAACGACGCTGCATCCCTGGGAAACGGGGATGGACAACAGCCCGGCCTGGGACGCGGCGCTCGATCGCGTGCCGACCACGACGCGCAACGCGATCCGCCGGCGCGACACCGGCCATGTCGATCCCGCCTTCCGGCCACGCGCGATCGACTACCAGCGCTTCATCCACCTGGTGGAGTGTTTCGCGGATGCGGGGTGGGATCCCGCAGGGATGCTCGCCGCGTCGCCGTTGCGCGTCGCCGATGTCGGGACGAACGCGATCCTGCTGCGGGCGGAGCGCGACCTGGCCGCGCTCGCCACGCGCTTCGGCACGCCGGCGGAGCGCACGGAGATCGAGGGGCGCATCGCCCGCATGGCGCCGGCGCTGGAGACGCTTTGGCAGGACGGCTTCTACCTCTCGCGCGACCTGATTTCGGGCGCGGCGATCCCGGTACGGACCTCGGCGGGGTTCCTGCCGCTGTTTGCGGGCGAGTCGCCGCATGAAGCCGCGCTGGCGGCGACGCTGCAAGCGTGGGCGGGGATGGTGCGATGGCTCGTGCCCTCCACCGATCCCGCCCATCCACAATTCGAGCCCCTGCGCTACTGGCGCGGGCCGGTCTGGGCGGTGGTGAACTGGATGATCGCGGACGGCTTGCGCGGCAACGGGCACGACGCGCTGGCGCGGCGCGTGGAGGGCGACACGCTGACGCTGATCGACGCGCACGGCTTCAGCGAATACTTCGACCCCACCACGGGCCAGGGCATCGGCGGGGCCACCTTCTCCTGGACGGCGGCAATCGCGCTGCTGCTGGAGGGCACGCGGTGATGCGAACCGCCGGCGCGATAGATTGCGACATCCATCCGGCGGTGCCGTCGCTGAAGGCGCTGCTGCCGTATTTCGACGATCACTGGCGCGACATGCTGGTGCATCGCGGGGTGCATGACCTCGACACCGTCGCGTATCCGCTGCGCGTCCCGCTGTCGGCGCGGCCGGATTGGCGGCCTGCGGCGGGCAAGCCGGGCGCGGATCTCGATCAGTTGCGGACGCAGGCGCTGGACGGCTTCGGCCTCTCGGCCGCGATCTGCAACGTGCTCTACGGCGTGACCGTGCTGTTCAGCGAGGACATGGCGGCGGCCTATGCGCGCGCGGTCAACGACTGGCTTGCGGCGGAGTGGCTCGATCGCGATCCGCGGCTGCGCGGGTCCATTGTCGTGCCGATCCAGAATGCGGAGCTCGCGGTGGAGGAGATCGAGCGCCGCGCCGCCGACCGCCGCTTCGTGCAGGTGCTGCTGCCCGCGATGCACGACCTCCCGCTCGGGCGCCGCGCGCATTGGCCGATCTATGCGGCGGCGGAACGCCACGGCCTGGCGATCGGGATCCATGCCGGATCGGCCTACCGCCATCCCGTCACGCCCGTGGGCTGGCCGAGCTACTACACCGAGGACTACGCCGCGCAGGCCGCGGGGCTGCAGACCTCGCTGACGAGCCTGGTCTGCGAGGGCGTCTTCGGCCGCTTCCCCAATCTCCGCGTCGTGCTGATCGAATCCGGCTTCACCTGGCTGCCGGCCTACATGTGGCGGCTGCACAAATACTGGCGCGGGCTGCGGATGGAGATCCCCTGGGTGGACCGCCCGCCGCCCGAGATCATCCGCCACCAGGTCCGCCTGACGCTGCAGCCCGTGGACGGCCCGCCGAACGAAGCCGACCTGATGCGCGTGATCGAGCAGATGGGATCGGAGGAGCTGCTTCTGTTCTCCACGGACTGGCCGCATTGGCAGTTCGACGGCGACGGCGCGCTGCCGCCGGCCTTGCCGGAGGCGCTGGCGCGCCGGATCATGCTGGACAACCCGCGCGCGACCTATGCGCGGCTGCAGGAGTGCGTGGCATGAACGTCCAGGCACCAGCGACGACGCCGCGGCCCGCCGCGGGCAGCCGGCCCGCTATGGCGGATGGCGACATCCATCCTTGCCTCGCGCAGGCCAGCGACATACTGCCCTACCTGCCCACGCGCTGGCAGCGCCACATGCAGAGCTTCGGGATACTGCCGCGGCACGGCTATCAGTCGGGCCCCGCTTACCCCAAGGGCCAGCCCGATGCCGCGCGGCGCGATGCCTGGCCGCCGGGCGGACGGCCCGGCAGCGACCTGGGCTTCATGCAGCGCCAGCACCTCGATCCCAATAACGTGGCGCTCGGCGTGTTGAACGTCATCGCGCCGGCGGCCGGCGCGGCGCAGAACCTGGATTTCAGCGCCGCGCTGGCGCGTGCGCTGAACGAATGGCAGGTCGCGGAATGGACGTCGAAGGACAGCCGCCTCAAGGGCTCCGTCGTCGTGCCGTATGAGGACGCGCAGGCCGCCGCCGCCGAGATCCGCCACTGGGCCGGCCACAAGGATTTCGTGCAGGTCCTGCTGCTGTCCCGCACCGCGGAGCCGCTGGGCCAGCGCCGCTATTGGCCGATCTACGAGGCCGCGCAGGAAGCCGGCCTGCCCGTCGGCGTGCACGCCTTCGGCTATGGCGGCTATCCCGTCACCGGCGGCGGCTGGCCATCCTTCTACATCGAGGAGATGGTCGGCCATGCCCAGGCCTGCCAGGCGCAACTGACGAGCCTGGTGATCGAGGGCGTCTTTGAGCGCTTCCCCCGCCTGCGTCTGGTCCTCATCGAGGCCGGCTTCGCCTGGCTGCCCGCGCATGCGTGGCGGCTCGACAAGGTCTGGTCCCGCCTGCGGGAGGAGACGCCGCATCTCCGCCGCAAGCCCTCGGCGTACATCCGCGATCATGTCTGGCTGACGACCCAGCCGATGGAGGAGCCGGAGCGCAAGCGGCACCTCAACGACGTGATCGAGTGGATCGGTGCCGATCGCCTGGTCTTCGCCACGGACTACCCGCATTGGGACTACGACGATCCCGCCTGGAGCCTGCCCGTCCCGCTGGAAGGCGCGGCGCGACAGGGCTTCTTCCTCGACAACGCACGGGCACTCTACGGGCTGGCGTGATGGCGCGGCATGTCGTGGCACCCGTCTCCGCCGTGCCGCCGGGCGGGCGTCTGGTGACGGAGGCCGGCGGGAAGCAGATCGTGATCTTCAACCTCGGCGGCGAGTTCTTCGGCCTGCTCAACCGCTGCCCGCACCAGGGCGGGCCGCTCGCCGCGGGTATCACGACGGGCCTGGTCGAGGCCGATCCTGCACGCCCGGGCTGCGTGCGCTATTCCCGGGCGGGTGAGATCCTGCGCTGCCCCTGGCATGGCTGGGAATTCGACATCCGCACGGGCCTGTCGCGCGCCGAGCCCGCGCGCATCCGCACGCGCAGCTATCCCGCCGGCGCCGTCGGCGCCGCCGAGCTGACGGCGGAGGAGCTCGCCGCAACGACGATCCCCGTCAGCGTCGAGGACAGTCTCATCGTCGTGGAGGTCTGACCTACAACGACACTTCCGGCACCTCGCCCGGGACGATCAGCGCCGCGATGGTCGCGGCCAGCACGTCCTGCACGTTGACGCCGGGCTCGCGTTCCACGCGCCGCTCGCCGGAAACCAGGTCCATCGCGCGGCCCCTCGCCGGCACGATCCTGCCCGGCACGATCCAATTCGCGAGCTGCCCGCGCGCCCAGGCCGGGCCGCGCGGTGTCGTTGCCGATGACCGTCAGCCCGCGCGCGCCCCGCGCAACCAAGGCGTCCACGATGCCCTCCGGCGTGCCGATGGCCAAGCCGCCGGACATAGCGCTGGCGCCGTCGGGGATCACGGCGGCGGCCTCGGCCGCGGTGATGGCTTCGGGGAGCATCGCGCTGTCATAGTGGCACGGCGGCGGAAGGGCCGATGCCGGGACGCCGCCCTTGCCGCGCGCCGCCGCGGCGTGGGACGAAGGCACGGCGAGGGGGAGGGAAGCATGCGTCTCGGCCTGTTCATGATGCCACTTCACCCGCCCGAGCGGCCGATGCAGGCGATGCTGGCGGAGGATACGGAGAAATCGCTGCTGGCCGACCGCCTGGGCTTCGAGGAGCTCTGGGTCGGCGAGCATTTCTCGGCGTCCTCGGAGCCGATCGCTTCGCCGCTGATGTTCATGGCGGGGCTTGCGCCGCGGACGAAGCTGACCTTCGCGACGGGCGTGATCAACCTGCCGAACCACCACCCCGCGAAGGTCGCGGCGGAGGTCGCGCAGTTCGACCACATGACGGGCGGGCGGTTGATCCTCGGCATCGGGCCGGGCGGGCTGCCGTCCGACTTCGAGCTCTTCGGCAACACCGATGCGATGCAGCGCGGCCAACGCATGCTGGAAGCGATCGACGCGATGCTCGCGATCTGGCGCAGCGACCCGCCCTACGACATCGAGGGCCCGACCTGGACCACGCGCATCACCAAGGCCGTGCTGCCGGAGTTCGGAGTCGGCACCATGCCGAAGCCCTTCCAGCGCCCGCACCCGCCCATCGCCATCACCGCGCGCAGCGGCGACAGCTTCGGCGTGCGGACGGCGGTGGAGCGCGGCTGGGGCGTCGTCTCCGCCAACTTCGTCGCCGAGCGCATCGTGGAGGCGCATGGCCGCACGCTGCGCGCCGCGCGGGAGGCCGGGCACCGAACGGAGTGGCGCGTCGCGCGCAACATCTGCATCGGCGCGACGGAGGCGGAAGCCCGCGCGCGGGTCTTCGACGCGGCCTCGGCCAACCGCTACTATTTCGACTACCTCTCGACGCTGGCGCGCCGCGCCGGGCTGCTCGGCACCTTCAAGCCGGAGGAGGCGATGCCGGACGACGCGGTCAGCCTCGAGGCGATCATCGGGGATTGCGTGATCTGCGGCTCTCCCGCGGGGCTGCTGGACCGGCTGGTCGCGCTGCGCGAGCGGGTCGGGCCCTTCGACCACCTGCTGATGGCGGGGCTCGACTGGAGCGGCCCGAACGCGGCCTGGGAGCAGGAGACGATGCGGCGCCTGGCCGAGGACGTGATGCCGCGCTTCCGGCAGCATGTCGCGGCGGTGGGATAGCGGGCCATGACCCAGGAATGGCGGGTCGCGCTGATCACCGGCGGCGCCGGCGCGATCGGGATGGCGACCGCGCGGCGCCTGGCGCGCGACGGCGTGGTGCCGGTGCTCGCGGATCGCGACGCGGCGGCGCTGGCCGCCGGCGTCGCCGCGCTGCAGGCGGAGGGCGCGTCCAACGCGCTCGGCATCCCCGCGGACCTGTCGGACCGCGACGCGCCGCGGCAGGTAATGGACCGGATCGAGGCCGCGTTCGGGCGGCTCGACGTGCTGGTGAACAATGCGGGGCTCAGCCGCGCGCGCCGCATCGGGGAGGTCGATCTCGCGGACTGGGATGCGGTGATGGCGGTGAACCTCACCGCGCCGATGCTGCTGGCGCAGGAATCGCTGCGCTTCTGGCAACGCCAGCGCGCGGGCAGCATCGTCAATGTCGCCTCGCGCGTCTGGGTCAGCGGCGCGGGGCCGGCCTATACCGCGTCCAAGGCAGGGCTGGTCGGGCTGACGCGCTCGCTCGCGGTGCAGCTCGGCCCGCTCGGCGTCACGGTCAACGCGGTAGCGCCGAGCTACCTCGCCAGCGGCTTCAACTTCCCCGGCCAGGACGAAGCGCGGCGGGCGGCGGAGGCGGAGCACATCGCGCTCGGCGTGCTGGACCGCATCGCGACGCCGGAGGACGTCGCCGGCGCGATCGCCTTCCTGGCGGGCGAGGAAGCGCGCTTCGTCACGGGCGAGGTGATCCATGTCTGCGGCGGGGCGCAACTCGCCGCGCGGCCGGCGAGCCGGGCCGTGACGGAGGGGAGCGCGCCGTAGGAGGCGGCCCGGACGGCGCGGGTCGGCGCCAGTTTTAGCGTTTTGGGATTTTAGCGTTTTAGCGTTTAGGGCGGGTGGGCTTCGGACAAACGGCGTGGTCCGGGGTGGCGTGGCGGAGCTTCGGACAAATTGCCCCGCTTTTCCCGCCGAGGGGATCGGCGGGGGTTGAGGAATGGGTCGGGGCATGGCGGGAACAATACGGGAACATTTTCGGCGGGAGCAAGGAAAATGGGGGGCGCGATCGCGGCACCCTGGTGTTGGGATGGCGGTCCAGCGGCGACCTCTGGCAGCGGATCAACACGACAAGCGAGACGGGATTCCGCGACAACCTCGCGGATTGTATGGACCGCGTTGTCGTCGGCGGTTGGCCGCTGCGCGTGCCCGCCAGCTTGGCGAGAGCGCGGTCGTGACCCCGGCGGCCGGCGTCGATAGGTGAGGCCGAGACGATCCACCCACTCGGCACGCCCGCGAATACGACGCGGCTGCTGGCTTCCATCGCGCAGCCCGAAGCGGGCGAGACTGCGGAGGATTGCCTGAGCGAGCGGTAGGCGAACGGGGCGCCTCGCGTAGAGGATAGCCGCGTGCGGATAGTGGGGACGGCCATGACAGCGGAACCGTTGTGGCCTCTCCGAAACGACTTCGTGTCGGCGCCGTCGTTTGAGCGCAAGAACAGTGCGCCGAGCGGGACCTGCCCGCCTGATGGCCGCCGCGCCGTGGATTCCGCGCGACCGCGTCCGGGTGGGCATCGCGACATCGCCGGGGTGGCGGAGCGAACTGCTGCGAGCGGGAGGCGCGTGACGAGCGTCGCGATTGACTGACGCTGTTGCGCTCACCCCCACCCGGCCGCTGCGCGGCCACCCTCCCCCGCAAGCGGGAGAGGGAAGTTTGGCGGGAGGTTTTCAGCTACTCCGCGTCCGCTGCCAGCCTGGCTGCCTCGTCCTCCGCGACCAGGGCGTCGATGACCTCGTCGAATTCGCCGAGCATCACGCGGTCGATCTTGTGGATCGTCAGCCCGATGCGGTGGTCGGTCACGCGGCCCTGCGGGAAGTTGTAGGTGCGGATGCGCTCGGACCGATCACCCGTGCCGACCTGGCCCTTGCGGTCGGCGGCGCGGATGCTGTCCACGCGCGACCGCTCCGCATCGAACAGCCGCGCGCGCAGGACCTTCATCGCCTTGGCGCGGTTCTTGTGCTGCGACTTCTCCTCCTGCATCGCGACGACGATGCCGGACGGGATATGCGTGATGCGCACGGCGCTGTCGGTCTTGTTGACGTGCTGGCCGCCGGCGCCCGACGCGCGATAGGTGTCGATGCGGAGGTCGCCCTCGTTCACCTGCACGTCCACTTCCTCGGCTTCCGGCAGGACCGCGACGGTGACGGTGGAGGTGTGGATGCGGCCCTGGTTCTCGGTCTCGGGGACGCGCTGCACGCGGTGAACGCCGCTCTCGAACTTCAGCT
This sequence comes from Falsiroseomonas sp. HW251, assembly GCF_050563545.1. Classification (NCBI taxonomy): domain Bacteria; kingdom Pseudomonadati; phylum Pseudomonadota; class Alphaproteobacteria; order Acetobacterales; family Roseomonadaceae; genus Falsiroseomonas; species Falsiroseomonas sp. HW251. The sequence goes on along the minus strand of NZ_JBNXUM010000011.1, from coordinate 175,377 downwards.
TGGCGAAGACGCCGCGGCCTTCGATCGAGGCCGTCGCACCCTTCACGCCGCCGAGGTCGCTCTCGTCGTAGTCCAGCACCTCGAAGCGCCAGCCCTGGCGGGCGGCATAGCGCTGGTAGGCGCCGAAGAGCTCGGCTGCGAAGAGCGCGGCCTCGTCGCCGCCGGCGGCGGGGCGGATTTCCAGGATCGCGCTGCGCTCGTCCGCGATGTCGCGCGGCAGGAGCATGAGGCGGATCTCGCGCTCCAGCGCGGGCAGACGGTCCTTGAGGTCGAGATATTCGGCCTCGGCCAATTCCTTCAGCTCGGGGTCGCCGAGCATGGCCTCGGCCTCGTCGCGGGCGCGTTCGGCGGCGCGGTAGGCCTGCACCTTCTCTACGAGGGGATCGAGCTCCGACAGCTCGCGCGACAGCGCGCCGAACTGCGTGCCGTCCGCGGTCTCGAGCTGGTGGCGGAGCTCGTCGGCGCGGTTTAGCAGGCGGTCGAGTTTCTGCGGGAGCGGCATGGTCAGGCCGCGGCGACGCGGATGCGCGCGCGGCGTGCGGCGTCAGGCGAGCCCCCCTCACCCGGCCCTCTCCCCCCTTTGGGGGGAGAGGGTATGGGTAGAATGGGGACAGGGCGGAGCGTGAGAAGGCGGGCGGTGTCGCTCATCGCGTCAGGCGCTGCACGGCCTCGGCCTGGGCCAGCGTCTCCTGGCTGCCGGCATCGAGGTCACGGAACTGGACCTGGCCGGACGCGGCCTCGGTCTCGCCGAGGATCAGCGCGACGCGGGCGCCCAGCTTGTTCGCGCGCTCCATGCGGCGCTTGAGGTTGCCCTTGTACGCGATCTCGGCGGAGACGCCGGCGGCGCGGAGCTGCATCACCAGGCCGAGTGCGTCGGCTTCCTGGGCTTCCGCGACGGGGATCACCGCCACGGGGCGCGGCGCGGGCGGCGGCGCGCTCAGCAGCATGGACAGGCGCTCGATCCCCGCGGCCCAGCCGACGGAGGGCGTGGAGGGCCCGCCCATCTCCTCGACCAGGCCGTTGTAGCGGCCGCCGCCGAGCACGGTGCCCTGCGCGCCGAGCCGGTTGGTCACGAACTCGAACGCCGTGTGGCTGTAGTAGTCGAGGCCCCGCACGATGCGGTCGTTCTGCCGGAAGGGCACGCCGAAGCGGGTGAGGTAGCCCAGCACGCTGTCGTAGAAGCGCGCGGCGTCGGGGGTGAGGTGGTCGCGCATGACGGGCGCGTCCGCGACGATGCGCCTGTCGCCCTCGTCCTTGCTGTCCAGCACACGGAGCGGGTTCTTCTCCAGCCGCACCTGGCTGTCCGGGCTCAGCGCGTCGCGGTGCCGGGAGAGATAGGCGACGAGGGCGCTGCGATAGGCGTCGCGGCTTGCGGCGTCGCCGAGCGTGTTGATCTCGAGCACCACGCCGTCCGCGATCTGCAGCGCGTTCAGCACGTCCCAGCCGCAGGCGATGACCTCGGCGTCGGCCAGCGGCTCGGCGGCGCCCAGCACCTCGACGTCGATCTGGTGGAACTGGCGGTAGCGGCCCTTCTGCGGCCGCTCGTAGCGGAACATCGGCCCCTGGTAGAAGACCTTGCGCGGCAGGTTGGACTGCGCAAGGCCGTTGGAGACGAGCGCGCGGCAGAGGCCCGCGGTCGCCTCGGGCCGGAGCGTGATGGAATCGCCGCCGCGGTCGGTGAAGGAATACATCTCCTTCGAGACGACGTCGGAGGTGTCGCCGAGGCCGCGGCTGAAGACGCGGGTGTCCTCGAAGACCGGCGTGGACCATTCCTCGAAGCCATAGAGGGCGGCGACGCGGCGCGCGGTCTCGACGACGTGGTGATGGGCCCGGAAGTCCTCGCCGATGAGGTCACGGGTGCCGCGGACGGGCTGCAGGGGGCTGGCCATGCGGCGTGCTATCGCGCGGGTAGCGCGTGGGAGCAAGGGCGCGGGTAGCGCGTGGGAGCAAGGGCGCGGGTAGCGCGTGGGAGCAAGGGCGCGGGTAGCGCGTGGGAGCAGGGGCGCGGGTAGCGCGTGGGAGCAACGGCGGGGGCAAGGGCTGGCCGGCATCGCCGCCGCCGGCTTGGCCGTGCCATGCTGGCCGGGCCAGCAAGGAAGGAGCCCGCGATGTCCGCCACCGACGCCGTCTTCGCCGGGCGCGTGGCCGAGGGCTACGACCGGCTCATGGTCCCCATGCTCTTCGAGGCGTATGCCGCCGAGGTGCCGCCGCGCCTGCCGCGGCTGGCCGAGGGCCATGTCCTGGAGACCGCGGCCGGCACAGGGATCGTCACCGCGGCCATGGCGGCCGCCCTGCCCGCTGCCGTCGCGATCACGGCGACCGACCTCAACCCGCCCATGCTGGACCGTGCCGCGCCGCGCTTGCCTTCCGGGCGCGTGACGCTGCGCCAGGCCGACGCGCAGCGCCTGCCGTTCGAGGACGGGGCCTTCGACGCGCTGGTCTGCCAGTTCGGCGTCATGTTCTTCCCGGACAAGCCGGCTGCGCTGGCCGAGGCGCGGCGCGTGCTGCGGCCGGGCGGGCGGCTTCTGTTCAGCGTCTGGAGCGGCCTCGACCGCAATCCGATCCCCGCGATCGTGCAGGCGGCGGTGGCCGCGCAGTTCCCGGACGATCCCCCGCTCTTCATGGCGCGGACGCCGCATGGGCATGGCGACATCCCCGGCATGACGGCCGCGCTGGAGGCGGCGGGCTTCACAGATTTCGGCGCGGAGCGCGTGGAGCTGCCCTGCCGCAGCCCGTCCGCGCGACTGGCCGCGACTGCGATCTGCCAGGGCACGCCGCTGCGGGCCGAGATTGAGGCGCGGCGCGTTCCCGGCCTCGACGCCGTGACGGAGATCGCGGCACAGGCGCTCGCGCGGAAGCTGGCGGGCGGCGCGATGAACACCCCGGTCAGCGCGCCGATGGAGGCGATCTTCTTCTCGGCCATCAGGCCGGGCTGATGGTGTAGGCTCCCGGGACACCGCCCGAGGGATCACACCATGGCCACGCTGTCTCCCGCAGAGCTGATGCGCCTCTGGTTCCAGGAGGTCTGGAACGAGCGGCGGGCGGACCGGATCGACGCGCTCGCCGCGCCGGGCTGCGTCATCCACAACATCGACGAGACCGGCGGCGACGCGCACGGGCCGGCGGCGCTGCGCGCCTTCCAGGCGCGCATCCTCGCGGCCTTTCCCGACATCTGGATCACGATGCACGAGGTCATCGAGTCCGGCGAGATCGCGGCCGGACGCTGGAGCGCCAAGCTCACCCATAGCGGCGACGGGCTCGGCGTAGATCCAACGGGCAAGGCGGTGACGCTCACCGGCATGTCGATGGCGCGCGTGCGGGACGGCCGGATCGTCGAGAGCTGGGACGAATGGGACCGGATGCGCCTCTCGCTCGCGTGCGGGATGGTGGTGCCGGCCAACCAGCCCGGCCGCCCCTCAAGCTGAGCGCCGGTACCCGCGGCGGGAACGATGCCTCGGGCATTCGTTGCCGACACGGAGCTTTGTTCCACACGCTACCATCAGGACAGGCAACGCGCGCGCTGTTCATGCTTTTTCCATGGGATGGATGGTGTTTTCGATCGTGACCCGCACACCCGTGGCCTGCTCGACGAGGCATGGCTCGACGCGGGTTCGGTGCCGCCGGACCTGAACGGGCCGCGCGCGCATCCTTTCACACCCCTGCCCGCACAGGCGGTGGATCTTCCACTTGCCGCGCTGCTGGCCGAGGCCACGGCGCGGCGGCCGGCGGCGCCGGCGCTCGACGACGGCCTGACGCGGCTGAGCTTCGCGGCGACGCTGGACCGCGTCCGCCGCCTGGCGCGCGCCGTGGCGGAGGCGACGTCGGAGGGCGCCCCGGTCGCGATCGCGCTGCCGGTCGGCGCGATGCTGCCTGTCGCGCTGCTCGCCGTCGCCGCGGCCGGACGCATCGCCGCGCCGATCGATCCGCAGGCGCCGCCGCAGCGCCAGGCACAGTTGATCGAGGCTGCCGGCGCGGCCTGCGTGCTGACCGATGCGGCGACCGCGCGCGGCCTGCCGCCGGGCATGCAATGGCTGGACGCGGAAGCGCTCGCCATCGCCACCCCCGATGGGGAGCTGCCCGCGACCGATCCCGACGCGCCGGCCTTCCTGCTGCTGACCTCGGGCAGCACCGGGGCGCCGAAGGGCATCGTGCTCAGCCAGGCCGCGCTGACGATTCGTGTCGCCGACCACGTCGGCGCCAGCCACGTCGGCAGCGATGACCGGCTGGCGCCGCTGAGCTGGCCGGGCAGCATCGCCGGGCTGCGCGAGGTGCTGACCGGCCTCGTCACCGGCGCCTGCGTCCTGCTGATCGAGCCGCGCGGGCGCGAGGCCGGGGCGACGCTTGATCGCCTCGCCGCGACGCGACCGACGGTCGTCTATGCCGTGCCGACGCTGCTGCGCGCGCTCTGCCGCCTGCCGGGCGCGGCGCGCGGCTTCACGGCGCTGCGCGTGCTGCGCCTCGGCGGCGAGGCGATCCACTGGGCCGACCTCGACGCGCTGCGGCCGCACCTGCCGGGCGGCGCGCATATCATGGCGGCCTACAGCTCGACCGAGGCCGCGGGGACGCACTGGTTCGTGCCGGCTGACGCGCCGCGCGACACGCCGACCGTGCCCGGCGGCTGGATCGCGCCAGGCGGGCGCTTCCGCATCCTCGACGAGGCCGGGCAGGACGCGGCGGAGGGCGAGCTGGTGCTGCGCGGACGGCATGTCGCGCTCGGGCTCTGGCAGCGCGGGCGCCTCGTCGCCGGGCCGGTGGCGCCGGATCCCGAGGATCCGCGGTCCCGTATCCTGCGCAGCGGCGACCGCGCGCGGCTGCTCGCGGATGGGCGCCTGCAGTTGCTCGGGCGCGTGGACGGCATGGTGAAGATCGCGGGGCAGCGGGTGGAGCCGCGCGAGATCGAGGCCGTGATGCGCGGCTGGCCGGAGGTGGAGGACGCCGCCGTCATCGTGGTGGACCCCGCGCGGCCGCGCCTGGTGGCCTTCGTCGCGCCCAAGGGCGAGGCGCCGGACCTGGCGGCGACGGCGCGGCGGCGGCTGCGGGCGGCGCTGCCGACCGCCATGCAGCCCTCGCGGCTGCACGTGATCGAGTCCCTGCCGCTGACATCGGCCGGCAAGCCGGACCGCGCGGCGCTTTCGATCTTCGATGCGGCGGTCGAAGCGTCCGCGCTGCCGCAGGTCGATGCCGACATCACCTGGGCCGTGGCGCGCGCCTGGCGACGGAGCTTCGGCCGCGCGTCGCTGCGCGCCAACGAGAGCTTCCAGGATGCGGGCGGGGACTCGTTGGGGCTGCTGCGGCTGGTCTACGACATCGAGCAGGGGCTCGGCGCCTTCACCTATCTGCCGCTCGACCTGTTCACGCTCGACATGCGCCCGGGCGAGATGGCCGCGGCGATCAGCGGCGCGCTGCGCGCCCGGCCGGCGCAAGCGTCCCGGCCGCGTCTCTGGCTCCTGCCGGGGCTGGCGGGCGACGAGCCGCTGCTGGCGCTGTTCCGGACCGAGCTCGCCGAAAAGCTGGAAGCGACGACCTTCGAGTATCCGGACTGGCGGGAGCAGGTGTCCGAGGGCGGCGGGGTGGAGGCGATCGCCGGTGCGGTGGCGGCGCGCATCGCGGCGGAGACGCCGGAGGGACCGGTCCGGCTCGGCGGCTATTCCTTCGGCGGCGTGGTCGCGGCGGCGGCTGTCGCGCGGCTGGCCGCGATGGGGCGGGAGGTCGCGTTCCTCGGGCTGATCGATGCCACCGCGATGCTGCCCGCACGGCCGCAGCATGGGCGCGCGCTGCGTCGCGCCATCGCCGGACATGGCGTGATGCGCCAGGCGCTGGTGGAGCGGCGCGTCGCGGATGTGCTCGGCATGGGCGTCGCGGAGACGCTGGCGCGGCCGGGCTTCGCGCCGCTGCTGCGTGGCCTGGCGCGGGTGACGGCGCCGCCGCTGCCGCTGAGGCTCCGCTTCGCCACGCAGGCTTGGCTGCACGCGCTGCTGCGGGCGGAGGCGTCGCGGGACTGGCTGGCGCAGGCGCCGCGACTGCCCGCGGGGCTCAGGACCGTGCTGTTCCGCTCGGGCGGGCATCCCCCGGGAACGCCGGCCGACCTGGGCTGGGGCAGGCTCTGCGCCAACCTCGAGGTGGTGGAGGTGCCGGGTTCGCACCACGGGATGTTCGAGGCCGGGAACCGCGCGCTGCTGGCGGCGCGGTTCGCGGCGGCGGCGCTCGGCTGAGGGCTACTCCGCCGCCGCCTTGGTGAGCTCCGCGGCCTTCGCGGCCTTCAGCACCTCGGCGCGGGCCTCGACCAGGCCGACGATATGCTCGACCATCTCCTCGGTCTTCACGGTGTGGCTGGTCTTGCCCATGCCGTAGACCATGTGCGTCCCCGCCCCGCCGCCGGTGAGCCCGATGTCGGTCATCAGCGCCTCGCCCGGGCCGTTCACGACGCAGCCGATGATGGAGAGGCTGATCGGCTCGCTGATATGGGCCAGCCGCTCCTCCAGCTTCTCGACGGTTCGGATGACGTCGAAGCCCTGCCGCGCGCAGGATGGGCAGGAGATCACCTTCACGCCGCGATGGCGCAGGTGCAGCGACTTCAGCATCTCCCAGCCGACCGAAACCTCTTCCTCGGGCTCGGCGCTCAGCGACACCCGCAGCGTGTCGCCGATGCCGGCCCAGAGCAGCGACCCCAGGCCGATGGCTGATTTCACCGTGCCGGCGCGCTTGCCCCCGGCCTCGGTGACGCCGATGTGGAGCGGGTGGTCGCAGGCCTCGGCCAGCTGCTGGTAGGCCGCGACAGCGAGGAAGACGTCGGACGCCTTCACGCTGATCTTGAACTCGTCGAAGCCCTCATCGAGCAGATGCGCGGCGTGCCACAGCGCGGATTCCACCAGCGCCTCGGGGTTGGGCTCGCCGTATTTCTCCAGCAGGTGCTTCTCGAGGCTGCCGGCGTTGACGCCGATGCGGATCGAGCAGCCATGGTCGCGCGCGGCCTTTACGACCTCCTTCACGCGGTCCTTCGAGCCGATGTTGCCGGGATTGATGCGCAGGCAGGCCGCACCCGCCTCCGCGGCCTCGATGGCGCGGCGGTAGTGGAAGTGGATGTCGGCGACAACAGGGACATTCACCTCGCGGACGATTTCGTGCAGCGCAGCGGTGGCTTCCTCGGTCGGCACGCTCACGCGCACGATGTCGGCGCCGGCGAGCTCGCAGCGGCGGATCTGCTCGATCGTCGCCTTGGCGTCCTCGGTCGGGGTGTTGGTCATGGTCTGGACGGAGATCGGGGCGTCGCCGCCCACAAGCACCTTGCCGACCCGGATCTGGCGCGACTTCCGGCGCAGGATCTGCTGGTAGGGACGATAGGACATCAGGCCTTTCCTCGCGCAGGCCGATCGGGGGAGACGCCGGCCGCGTTCCGCCCAAGGATAGGGCCTGGCGAGGCCTTGTCCCAGGGGGATCGTCGGGCCTAGCAATCCGAAGGGGTTACCCGGGGAGCGTGGCTTGGAAGACGTGGACGCCGTGGTGGTCGGCGCGGGGGTGGTGGGGCTCGCCATTGCGCGCGCGCTGGCGCTGACAGGGCGCGAGGTGCTGGTACTCGACGCCGCGGAGGGCATCGGAACCGAGACCTCGTCGCGCAATTCCGAGGTCATCCATGCCGGCATCTACTACCCCCAGGGCAGCCTGATGGCGCGCAGCTGCGTGACGGGGAAGCAGCTTCTCTACGCCTATTGCGCGGAACGCGGCGTGCCGCACCGCAACTGCGGCAAGCTGATCGTCGCGACGGACGAGGAGGAGGCCGGACGGCTCGAGGGCATCCGCCGGCGCGCCGCGCTCAACGGCGTCGAGCTGCGCCTCCTGACGCGGGCGGAGGCGCTGGCGATGGAGCCCGAGCTGCACTGCACGGCCGCGCTGCATTCGCCCTCCACCGGGATCGTGGACAGCCACGCCTTCATGCTGGCGCTGCAGGGCGATGCCGAGAACGCCGGCGCGATCTTCGCCTTCCACGCACCGGTGGAGCGCGGCCGGGTCACGAACAGCGGCATCGAGATCGAGGTCGGCGGCGCCGAGCCCATGGCGCTGCGCGCGCGGCTGGTGGTGAACTCGGCCGGGCTGCACGCGCCGCGCCTGGCGCGCGCGATCCGGGGCATGCCGGAAGCCCAGGTGCCGCCCACCCACTACGCGAAGGGCAACTACTTCACCCTGACGGGCCGCTCTCCCTTCTCGCGCCTGATCTATCCCGTGCCGGTGCCGGGCGGCCTCGGGACGCACCTGACGATCGACCTGGCGGGCCAGGCGCGGTTTGGGCCGGATGTCGAGTGGATCGATCGGATCGACTACGCCGTGGACCCCAGGCGCGGCGACAGCTTCTACGCCGCGATCCGGCGGTACTGGCCGGAGTTGCCCGATGGTGCCCTGGCGCCGGGCTATTCGGGCATCCGGCCGAAAACCGTGCCGAAGGGCGCACCGGCGCAGGACTTCGTGGTGCAGGGGCCGGCCACGCATGGTGTGCCGGGTCTGGTCAACCTCTTCGGGATCGAGAGCCCCGGCCTGACGGCGTCGCTGGCGCTGGCGGAGGAGGTGATGGGGCTGCTGGGGTAGGCGCCCGGGGGCGCGAACGCCCGAGGGGCGATGGCGGCGGGCGCGCCTAGTCCAGCCCGGCCAGGGCAAGCCCGTCGGCGACGCGTTGCACCTGTGCGACGAAGGCGGGCTCGCGGCTCGGCCAGGGCGGATCGGCGCGCAGCGCGGCCAGGGTGAGGCCGGGCCAGCGCGCCCGTGTCTCGTCGAGCATCTCGCGCGCTTCCGGAAGCTGCCCGTTCAGGGCCAACGCCGCGGTGAGGCCCAGCAACACGGTGCGCCCTTCCCGCGGCCAGCAGCAATGCGCACGGCGGAAGTCGCCCACGCCGTGGTCGCCGCGATCCAGCAGGAGATCGATCATCCCGAGGTAGTAGCGCCAGGCGGGCTGCAGGGAATCATCGGGCGGAGCCGCGGCGATGCTGTCCCGCACGAAGGGCTCGGCCTCGGCCGGGCGGCCGAGCATGATGAGCACGTAGCCGACATTGGCGCGCGCCGGATACGCCGTGGGGTCCAGCAGCAGCCCGCGCCGGCATGCCTGCAACGCCTCTTCCAGCCGGCGGTACTGGCGCAGCACCGCGCAATGCGCGGTATGGGCATTGCTCTGGTCCGCGCCGAAGGCAAGCGCCCGCGTCGCGGCCGCCTCGGCCCGGGCGAGGTCCGCGGCCCAATCGTCGCTGAGCCCGGATGCCGCCATGTTGGTATAGGTGAAGGCGAGCCCGGCCCAGCCCGGGGCGAAGCCGGGGTCGAGCGCCGTCGCGCGCTCGAAGAGCGCGCGCTGCGCGAGCCATGGCCCCGCGCCGCTGCCGCGGATTGCCAAGGCCTGCCGGCGGAGTTCGACGGCCTGCGCGCGGCGCGTGGCGATGTCGGGTTCGGCGGCGGCCGGCGGCATGGCCGGCGCCGCGACGACCGCTGCCGCGACCGGGGCCGGCAACTGGCCCGGCCGCCAGGCGAGCACGACCGCCAATGCCGCGGAAAGTAGCAGGGCAGCCGGCAGCAGGACACGGCGGGCGACGCCTGGCGGCGGGCCGGAAAGGCCTGGTCTGCCCGACGGCGCATCCGTCCCCGGTCCTTCCCGGTGAGGCCAGGCCGGCGGCGTGAGCGGCTCGGGGGGCAGCGACGCCGGCTGCGGGTCCAGCGCCGGCATGGTCGGGACACGCGTGACCTCGGCGTCGATCATGTAGCCCCGCCGCGGGATCGTCCTGAGGATCGCCGGGCCGGCCTCGCCCAGCGCGCGCCTGATGTCGCGGACGCATTGGGTGATCGCCTCGTCGCCGACCGTCACCTGGGGCCAGATCGCGTCGAGCAGGGCCTCGCGCGTCACCACGCGCCCGGCATGCAGGACGAGGTGGCAGAGCACATCGAAGGACTTCGGCCGAAGCTCGACGGGCGCATCGTCCGGCCCGCGCAGGGCAGCGCGCGCCGGCTCCAGCACGAAGCCGGCGAAGCGATAGGCGCTCTCCGTCGGTAGGTTCCCGATGTCCATTCCTGGCTCGCCCGTGATGGGCTTCGTATACAGGTTTAGCCGGTCTTTCGCTGTCATTTCACCGAACCTTCAGGACCCGCCGACGGAATCCGGGCCCTGATCCCCTTCGACGCGGCGGGCCGATCCAACTCGATGACCCTCCGCCTTCGGAAATCCGCCAGCCCAATCGGTGAGCGGCACCCGACGAAAGGAGGCGATCGAGCATGCACGTCTTACAGCCGCTCCGGGGCCGGCCTCGCGGCCGGCCGCGGATCCTGCTCCTCGCGGCCGTGCTCGGCATCGCCCCGGTTGCAGCGGGTCACGCGGCCAGCAAGGCCGCGGAAGCGATCGCACCGAAGGATCGGCCAAAGGACCCGGCAGACACCGCTCCCCGGGTCTGGGCCGGCGCCGGGCAGCTCACCGCCGCCCAGCAGCCCGGGGCCGACGCGCCGCCGGGCCAGGACTGGGGCGACGCCCTGATCGCCTTCTGCCGCCCCCAGGCCGATGCAGGGCGGCCCTGCCTCTGCTCGATCGAACAGATCGAGACACCGGTGACGCCCGGCCAGTTCGTCCTGCTCATGCGAGGCTTCCACCGGGCCGGCGCGGCAAGCGCGGCCGAATTGCGCCTCGCCGAGCGCCAGGCGCGCGAGGCCTGCGGCGACGATGCCGTCGCGGCGTCGCTCGACGCGGCCGGCCGATGGGCCAGCGTCTCCCCCGAAGCGCGCGCCGCATGGGCCCGGGCGGGAGACGGCCGATGACGCGGGGCACGATCGGGATCCGCGCCAAGGCGGCGCCCCTGCGGGCGGGACTGGCCGGGCTCCTGCTCGGTGCCGGGCTTGCGCTTTCGCCGGCGGGGCCGGGCCATGCCGTCGAGACCGCCGCGCAGGCCGATGTCGGCCTGCTCTGGCTGCCGGACGACCCGGCGACCGCCGCGCCGGTCCCGGTGGTGGTCGCGCTCTACGACTTCCCGGGCGTCGATCCCCGGGGCTGGCGCTATGCCGAGCAGCTCACCGCCGCCGGCATCGCGGTGCTGCATGTCGAGCTGCAGGATTATTCCGCCGACGGGATCGTGGCCATGCCGGCGGGGGATGACGAAGCGGCCGCGCTCGCACGGGTGAAGCAGGCCATCGGCTTCCTCGCGGAGGATCCCCGCTTCGCCCAGGCGCCGGTCGGGCTGCTGTCCTTCGGCGCCTCCGGCGCGGCCGCGATGCGCGCCGCCACGGATCCGATCGTCGGCGGCCGGATCGGCGCGATGGCGCTGCTCTATCCCGGCTGTGCCGGCCTCGGCGCGGCGGCGGAGGCGGCGCCGCGCGCGCCGGTGCTGCTGCTGCACGGCGACGAGGATCCCGCCAACACGCCGGCGGACTGCGCCGGCCTCGCCGCGCGGATCGCGCGCACCGCCCCCGTCCGGCACCTGCGCTATGCCGGCGCCGGCCATGCCTGGGACCTGCCGCCGAACGGCCCCCACGAATCGATGACGGTGACCTGGCCCGGCCGCCCCGGCATGCGGCTTCGCACGGCGTTCTGGGCCCAGGCGACGGAATACTCGGCAGCGCAGGTCGCGAGCTTCTTCGCCCTGGCCCTGCCGGCGCCCGCCGGGGCCACGCCATGACGGCGCAGGGGCCGGCCGCGCCCTCGGCCGATACCGCCGCCGCCGCGTGCAACAGCGGGGTTGCCGCCTTCGCGCATCCCGCCCGCGCGCGGCTTCTCCGCCATCTCCAGCAGGAGGGCGGGGATCCCGAGCTGCTGCGGCTGCTGCAGGATGCGGTGGAGGACACGTCGCCGCGGCAGCGGCATCGCCGCTCCGGCCGCGACGAGGCCGGTGGCGGGTAGGCGGGGGTGCCGGCCTTCGCCCTGCCGGCGCTCGCCGGCGCGGCGGCGGTCGGCCTCGCCTTCGCGATGCCTCGGCGATAGCCGCGACCCGCATCGGCGGGCGGCGCAGGCGCCCGGCGGAAGCTCAGTTCCGCTGCGGCGGCGCCGGCGGCGGCGCCGGCTGCGGCGCAGGCTGGGCGCTGGCCGTCGCCGGGACCAGGCGCTGGCGCACCTTGTCCACCTCGAGCGGGACGTTCCGGCGCACACCGACCAGTCCCTCCAGCAGGGGCTGGTTCTGGCCGTCGAGCAGCACCTCCAGCCCATCCGCCTTGCCGGTGTCGAGCAGCAGGCCGTCGCGGACCGGGGCGGGCCAGGCCTCGCCGGGGCGCAGCACGCGGTTGACCAGGACCTGGCCGGAGCGGGCCTCGCGCACCTGGACCCAGGCGCCTTCGGGGTTGTTGGTGCGGGCGCGCAGCACGATGCGGGTGCCGTCGGGCACGCCGGGGATCGCGACGGGCGCGGGCGCGGCGGGGGCGGCGACCGGCGTGGGGGGCGGCGCCGGCGTCGGCGCGGCCGGCACGGTCGCGGCCTGGGCGGAGGTGTTGGCCCCCGCGGCGTTCCCGCCGGGCGGCGGCAGGGCCGCAAGCGGCAGGGCACCGGGGTTGGCGGAGGGCAGCGCGGCCTCGCGCTGCGGAAGCTGGGCGCGGCCCTGCTCGGCCGCCTGTTCGAGCCGCGGCGGCACCGGCGGGACCACGTCCACGCTGCGCTGGCCGCCGCCCGATAGGTTGAACCAGGCGACATAGATGCCGATGGCGAGGATCGCGCCGACCGTGGCGATCGCGCCGGCGGGCATGGCGCGTTCACTCACGGGCTCGGGGAAGACGAGCTTGGGCTTGGGCGCGCTGCTGCCCGTCGCCTCGCGGAAGCGGCGCACGAGGTCGTCGGCATCCAGGCCGAGCGCGGCGCCATAGGTGCGGACGAAGCCCACGGCATAGGCGGCGCCGGGGAGGTCGCGGAGCCGCCCTTCCTCCAGCGCGGCGATGTAGACGCGGCGGATGCGCAGTTGCTGGGCCACGTCCTCGACGGACAGGCCGAGGGCAAGCCGGCCCTCGCGGAGTTCGTCTCCGATGCGGGCCACGTCGGCGCCGGCATTCTCGACCGGTCGGGGGATGCGCTTCAGGTCGTACGGCACGGGGGCGCTACCTAGCCTGTGATGGCGGCCGGCGTAAACCGAATCATCGCGGAAAAGTGGAACGTCATGGCGCGGTCACGCGCGGTCCGCGCGCGCCGAGGGCAGTGGCTGCCTGCAGGACAAGCTCCTGCACGATCTCCGCGGTCGGCTGCTCCTTCGTGACCATCCCGACGGACTGCCCGGCCATCAGCGAGCCGTTCTCGACATCACCGTCGATCACCGCGCGGCGCAGCGCGCCGGCCCAGAAATGCTCGATGTCGAGCTGCGCGGCGGCCTTCTCCACCTCGCCGGCGAGGAAGCGGCGGATCGTCTCGGCCTGGTGCTCGAGGAAGCGCCTGGTGCCTCCGTTCTGCAGGGCGCGGACGGGGATGACGGGGAAGCGCTCATCCAGCTGCACGGTGGGCAGCGCGTCGCGCGCGGCGCCGCGGATGAAGGCGCGCTTGAAGTTGGGGTGCGCGATCGATTCCGTCGCGCAGACGAAGCGCGTGCCGAGTTGCACGCCCGCCGCGCCCATCTCCATGTAGGACAGGATCGCCTCGCCGCGGCCGATCCCGCCGGCGACGAAGACCGGCACCTCGCGCACATGGGGCAGGATCTCCTGCGCGAGGACGTTGAGCGAGACGGGGCCGATATGCCCGCCGGCCTCGCTGCCCTCGATCACCAGGGCGTCGGCGCCGCTGCGGATCAGCTTCTTCGCGAGCGCCAGCGCGGGGGCGAAGCAGACGACCTTGGCGCCGCCATCCTTGGCCGCCTTGATCGCGCTGCCCGGCGGGATGCCACCAGCGAAGACGATGTGGCCGACCTGGTGGTCGAGGCAGGTCTGGACGAGCTGGTCCAGCCGCGGATGCATGGTGATGAGGTTCACGCCAAAGGGCTTCCGGGTGAGCCCCTGCGTGCCGACGATCTCCTCCGCCAGGCGCGGCGGCTCCATCGCGCCGCAGGCGATCACGCCGAAGGCGCCGGCATTGGAGAGTGCGGCGACCAGGTGCCGCTCGCTCACCCAGGACATCGCGCCGCCCATGATGGCGTAGCGGCTGCCGAGGAAGGCGGCGCCGCGGGCCATGAGGCGCTCGATCTCCGCCACGGCCCAAGGGGGCGTCGCTTCGGGCGCGGCGGTGTCCGGGGTCAGCGCGTCCATCAGGTCAGTCCTCTCCGCGGCGCGCGGGCTCGGGTCCGTCGAGGCCATAGGCCGTATGGAGCGCACGCACCGCGAGCTCGGTGTAGTCAACGGGGATCAGCACGGAGACCTTGATCTCGCTGGTCGAGATGACCTGGATGTTGATGCCCTTCTCCGCCAGCGCCTTGAACATGGTCGAGGCGACGCCGGCATGGGTGCGCATGCCGATGCCAACGACGGAGATCTTGGCGACCTCGGCATCGGTGACCAGCGCCTCGTAGCCGATGTCGCCCCTCTGCTTCTCCAGGATGTCCTTCGCGCGCGGCAGGTCGGCGCGGCCGACAGTGAAGGTCATGTCGGTGGTGCCGTCGGCGCCGATGTTCTGGACGATCATGTCCACGTTCACGTTGTTCGCCGCCATCGGCCCGAAGACATGGGCGGCGATGCCGGGCCGGTCAGGCACGCGGCGGAGCGTCACCTTCGCCTCGTCGCGGGAATAGGCGATGCCGGACACGATAGGCTGTTCCACGATCTCGTCCTCGTCAACGACCAGGCTGCCTGGCTTGTCCTCGAAACTGGAGAGCACCTGCACGCGCACGCGCTGCTTCATCGCAAGCTCGACCGAGCGCGTCTGCAGCACCTTGGCACCGACGGAGGCGAGTTCCAGCATTTCCTCGTAGCTGATGCGCTCGAGCTTCCTCGCGCGCGGCACGATGCGGGGGTCGGTGGTGTAGACCCCGTCCACGTCGGTGTAGATGTCGCAGCGTTCGGCCCTCACCGCGGCCGCGACCGCGACGGCCGACAGATCCGACCCGCCGCGGCCCAGGGTGGTCACGCGGTTGCGGTCGGGCTCGATGCCCTGGAAGCCCGCAATCACCGGCACTTGGCCCGCTTTCATGCGCTCGATCAGCAGGCTGCCGTCGATGCGGTCCACGCGGGCCTTGCCATGCGCGGCGTCGGTGACGATGGGGATCTGCCAGCCCTGCCAGGACCTTGCGTCAACGCCGATGGTCTGCAGCGCGATGGCCAGCAGCCCGATCGTGACCTGCTCGCCGGTCGCGACGACGACGTCGTATTCCCGGGCATCGTGCAGGGGCGAGAGCTCGGAGCACCACTTGACCAGCTGGTTGGTGGCGCCGGCCATGGCCGAGACGACGACGGCGACCTCGTTGCCGGCCTCCACCTCGCGCTTGACGCGGTTGGCCACGTTCCGGATGCGGTCGAGATCGGCGACGGAGGTGCCGCCGAACTTCATGACGATGCGGGCCATTATCGGGTGCGGGGCCTTGGCAGGGATAGGGGCGCGCGGCGTGGCGGCGGCGGGCGGCCCCTGTTGCGCCCCACCGGGGGCGCTCAGATAAACGGGGCGCGAGCGGGGGGCAACCGCCCGTTGGCAGGAGCAGGCATGACGACGGCGGTCGAGGCGGAGATCCGGAAGTTCGGGGCGCTGGCCGGGCGCTGGTGGGACCCGGGCGGGCCGATGAAGCCTCTGCACCGGATGAACCCGCTGCGGACGGGCTGGATCGCCGGGCGGATCGCGGCGGCGGAGGACCGGAAGGGGCGCGACCTGTCGGGGCTACGCCTGCTGGATGTGGGCTGCGGCGCCGGCCTGGCTTCCGAGGCCTTCGCGCGCATGGGGGCCTCGGTCACGGGCCTCGACGCGGCCGGCGAGGCGCTGGAGGCCGCGCGGGAGCATGCCGCGGCCGGCGGGCTCGCGATCGACTACCGTGAGGGCACGCCGGAGGCGCTGGCCGCGACGGGCGAGACCTTCGACGCCGTGGTCGCGCTGGAGGTCATCGAGCATGTCGAGGACCGCGATGCCTTCCTGGCCGCGCTGGCGGCGCTGGCGAAGCCGGGGGGTGTCGCGCCGGAGGCGCGCGGGGGAATGGTCTTCCTCTCCACCCTGAACCGGACGGCGCGGTCCTTTCTGTTCGCGAAGCTCGGCGCGGAATACCTGCTGCGCATGCTGCCCGTGGGGACGCATGACTGGCGGATGTTCGTCAGCCCCGGCGAACTCGGCGCAGGGCTGCGGCGCGCAGGGCTGGCGGTGACCGACCTTGCGGGGATGACGATGGACCCGCTGAGCGGCCGCTGGCGGGAGAGCCGGGACCTCGGGGTGAACTACCTGGTGGCGGCGAGGCGGGGGTGATCACGGGCCGCGCAGCGCCTCGACAGCCAGCGGCCTCTCGGCGCCGGTTCAGGCTCAAGACTAATCCAGCATCGCCGCGTGGATCGCGGTGTCGAAGTCGTTGAAGCTGGCGTAGCGGCCCGCCATCCAGAGCAGCGCGCGCGACGGGCCGCCGATGCGGCGGCTGAAGACCGGGCGGATGTTGTCCTCGGAGGAGCCGGCGGTCACGGGCTCGAAGCGCGCGCGCCGCGCCGTCCAGTCCACGCGGCCGAGGTAGATCTCGCGATGGGACAGCGCCGCGCCCGTCGCGGGGCAGATGCCGGCCGAGAGCGCGATGCGGTCGGGATCCTCGGGGTCGATGCAGACCAGCCCGCTGTAGTCGTCCTCGCCGGGATAGAGGCAGGGGCCGGCGGCCGCGACCTCCAGGCAGTCCCAGCCCGCGCCGTCCCAGCGGGCGAGGCGGTAGCGGATATCCTCGCCGCCCGCGCCGCGGCGATGCCGGGCCGCCGCGCCCGAGACCTGGACGGAGAAAGCGATGGTGACGCGCCCGCCGGGCCCGGCCGCGATGTCGCAGACCCAGGGCACGGCATCGGCGGAGCCCTCGAACACCCGGGTGAAGCCGGCGAACCCCATCGCAGGCGGCGGTCCGGCGGCCCGGCCGTCGGAGCCGCGCAGCACGCCGTCCTCCAGCACCGCGTGATGGACGGAGGTGTCGTAGGATCGCGGATGGTCCTCGACGGCCGCGATGTGCAGGCGCGGCCCGTCCTGCGCATAGACCACATAGGGCCGGCCGCCGCCGAGGCCCGTGGCGCGCGGATCCTCCGGCGCCGGCCGCGGCCAGCGCAGCAGCGTCCCGGCATGGACGAAGCCCCGCATCGGATCGTCGGAGGCGAGGCAGTTCGGGTTCCGGCCGCGGCCGCGATGGAAGTTCAGCACGCGGCCGTCGGGAAGGCGGAAGAGGTTGCTGTAGGACACCCGCGCCCCGGTTTCCGTCCGCATCACGGGTGAGAGCGGGTTGAGCCCGAGGTCCAGGACCTGGTGGGCGATCGCGGTGCCGCTGTCGTGCCCCTGCCAGGCCGCGAGGAGCCTGTCGCCGCCCAGCCAGCAGAGCGCAGGCACATTGTGGTCATCCGGCGGGGCGATCCGGTCCAGCACGACCGAGACCCTGGTCTTGCCATCCCCGCCGATGGCGGTCAGCCGGAGGTCGCCGGCGCGCGCCGCGCCCGCGTCACGGCCCGCCACGCTGCCGAAGACGGTGACGCCGCCGATGCTCAGCGCGCGTTCGCGGTGGAACCAGCACCAGCCGGCGTTGTCCTGGACAACCGGCACGGCGCGGCGTCAGCCGTCCGCGCGTGGGACCCAGGGGAGGCGGGCGATGTCGATGCCCTCGTCGGCCAGCGCCTCGGCCTCGGCGTCGGAGGCCTCGCCGTAGATCCCCCGCGCCTCGGCCTCCCCGGTGTGGATCTTGCGGGCCTCTTCCGCGAAATCCTTGCCGACGTAGTCGCAATTCTTCTCGACCTCGGCGCGCAGGCGCTGGAGCATGGCCATGACCTGGGCCGGCATCGGGCCGGCGGCCATCTGCGGGCCCTGGGGCGGCTGGGACGGCGGGGCGGGCGGCGGCGCCTCGGCCTGCGGCGGCGCGGGCGGCCTGGCCTTCTTCCGGCTGGACACCACGGCGGGCGCCATCAGCGCCTTCTCGACCGCTGCGCTGCCGCAGACCGCGCACTCGACCAGCCCGGCCTTCGCCAGCTTCTCGAAGCCGGCGCCGTCCTGGAACCAGCTCTCGAATTCGTGCCCGGCGCCGCAGCGCAGCTTGTAGCGGATCATGCCCCTGTCCTGGCCGCCCTGTGTGGCGGCGCAATGGCATTTGGCAGTCCTGGGGCCGGTGTGCCAGAGGGGGGGCGCCCTCAGCCCGCCAGCAGCGCGTCCAGTTCGCCCTTGCGGTCCAGCGCGATCAGCTCGTCGGACCCGCCGACATGCTTCCCGTCGATGAAGACCTGCGGGACGGTGGTGCGGCCACCCGACCGCTCGATCGACTCGGCGCGGTTGGCGGAGCCGTGCGGGGCGTATTTCTCCTCGAAGGGGACGCCCTTCTTCGTCAGCAGCGCCAGCGCGCGCGCGCAGTAACCGCAGAAATCCTGGGTGTAGATCTCGACCTTCGCCATGCGGCAGAGGTCGCCGCGCCGGGGGCGCGCGTCAAGCCCGCGGGCTGGATTCCAGCCGCGGGTCAGGCACGCGCGCGGCGGCCAGCACGTCCACCCCCGCCGCGCCCGCCGCCAGCAGGACGCGCGCGCAGGCCCCGGCCGTCGCGCCGGATGTCATGACGTCGTCCACCAGCAGCACGCGCCTGCCCGCGATGCGTGGCGCGGCGCCGCGGCCGAGGGCGAAGGCACCGGCGAGCGTGGCCTCGCGGTCCTCGGCACGGAGATGATCGAGCGAGGGTGTGGGCCGCGGCCGGCGCAGCAGGTCGGGGATCCAGGGCTTGCCGGCGGAGGCCGCGATGCGGCGGGCCAGCAGCGCGGCCTGGTTGTAGCGCCGCGCGGCCAGCCGGCGCCAATGCAGCGGCACCGGCGTCAGCACGTCGGCGCGGACGATGAGCTCGGCTCCGGCGCGGGCCATGCGGGCGGCCAGCGGCGCGGCGAAATCGGTGCGGTCGGCATGCTTGAAGGGCAGGATCAGGCGGCGCGCGCCCTCGTCGTAGCGCAGCGCGGCGCGGGCAGCGTCGTAGGGCGGCGGCCTGTTCAGGCAGGAAGCGCAGTCGCCGCCCGGCCCGGCCTGGCCGGCATGCAGGAAGGGCACGCCGCAGCGCCGGCAATAGGGCGGGGTCAGCAGGTGCAGGCCCCGCCAGCACCCCGCGCAGAGCGCGCCCTGCGCGTCCACGGGGCTGTCGCAGGTCAGGCAGACCGGCGGCAGCAGCGCGTCGAGGAAGGCGGTGGCCAGGCGGCCGAGCGTCGTCACCCCCACTGGCCGAAGCGGGCGTCGCCGTCGCGCTCGACCTGCTTCACCAGCTCCACCTCCCAGGAGAGGTAGTCGCGCATGGCCTGCTCGACGCCGTGGTTGCGGTCATAGGGGCGGAGGTGGAAGTCCACGCAAGCCTCGTCCGGCGGGTCGGCGCGGTCCGCCAGCACGGGCAGCCCGGCCGCCTTCCAGCCCTCGACGCCGCCTTCGAGGGCGGCGATCGGCGCCTTCACCAGGCCGCGCAGCTCCGCCACGGCAAGGGCGGCGAGCATCGGCTCCGGCCCCGCCACCACGATGCGGCGGTCGGCCGGCAGGCGCGGCGTGATGCGCGAGAGGCGGGTGCGGACGCCCCAGACCGCGCCCGGGATGTGGCCGGCACGGAAGGCGATGGAGCGCTGGAGGTCCACCACCGTCGCGCCGCCCTCGGCCAGCGACGCCGCGAGGTCGGCCACGCTCATGCGCGGCGTGCCTGGCGGGAAGGTCGGCGCCGGCGCCGTCTCCAGCCTGCCGTCCAGGCCGCCTTCCAGCACGAAGACCTCCCACCCCCCGAGCTGGCGCAGCCAGCCCGCGGTCATCAGCGCCCGCGTGCCGGTGTCGTCCACCAGCACGATGCGCGCGCCGCGCACCGCGACCCAGCCATCGGTGGCCTGCACGAGCTGCCCGCCCGGCGCATTGACCGAGCCCTCGAGGTGGCCGGCCGCGAATTCACCGGCGTCGCGGACGTCCAGCAGGTAGGTCGTGCGTGTCGCGCCGGCACGCATTGCGGCCAGCCCCGCGCGGTCCACCCGCTTCACCCCATGCGCCTCCGCGAAGCGGCGCGCGCGGGCCAGGCTTTCGGCGGCGTCGGCCGGCGTGCCCTCCTCGTAGCGGTCGGTGCGGCCATGCTCGCAGCGAAAGCCCGCGAGCTCCCAGCCCATCGTGCCGTTGCGGAGCGCCACCACGCGCTGCGCCAGCCCGGCCTGGCGTAGGCTCTCCGCCCCCATGATGGAGCGGGTGCGGCCGGCGCAGTTCACGACGACCGTGGTCGTCGGCCGCGCCAGCATGGAGGGGACGCGATAGGCGAGTTCCCCGCCCGGAACGGAGATGCCGCCGGGGATGGACATGGCGCGGAACTCGGCGGGGGTGCGGCTGTCCACGATCAGCAGGTCCTCGCCGCGCGCCTGCATGGCGTGCAGTTCCTCCGCGCTGACCGAGGGCGTGCCGTAATGGTGCTCCACCCATTCGCCGAAGGCCTTGGAGGGCACGTTGACGCCGGAAAAGAGCTCGAAGCCCGCCTTGCCCCAGGCCGGCGTGCCGCCCTCCAGCACATGCACGTCGGACCAGCCGAGGCCGCGCAGGACCTGCGCGAGCATCGTGGCGTAGCCCTCGCCGCCATCGGTGCAGACCGTTCGGACGGAGCGGCGGGGAACCAGGCGCGGGGCGCGCAGCTCGGCCTGCGACAGCGGGCAGGGCACCGCCCAGAAGAGATGGCTGGCGCCGAACTCGCCTTCCTCGCGCGCGTCGAGGATGGCGAGCTCCTGGCCGTCGCGCAGCCACGCCTTCAGGGTGGCCGCGCCGACCGCCGGCACGGTCATGCCTTGGCCGTCGCAGTCGGCTTCATGAAGTTCTTGTTGTAGGGCACGACGGCGCCGGTCTCGGGGTCGTAGCCCCGGCGGTTGTCGAGCTTCTCCAGCGCCAGGCCGTACATGTGGAGGTGGCGCGTCGGGCGGTCGCCGGTTGTGTGGATGGAGTGGATGTCCTCCGGCATCAGGCAGATGCCGCGCCCGGGCTCGACCATGATCTCCTCGCGGACGCGAAGCTCGCATCTGTCGGGGTCGGAGCCGTCGTCGGTGCGCTCATAGACCTTGTTGAGCTCCTGCCCGTCCACGGCGACGACGACGGCCCAGGTCGTGTGGTCGTGCGGCTTGGTGGAGTTCCCGGGGTTCAGCGCGTTCATGTAGAGCGCGAAGCGGTTGCCCGGATCCTCCTGCAGGAGGTAGCGGTTGGAGCCCTTCTCGCCGTTCGGCGGGGGCGGGAAGGTGGCGGAGGGGAACAGGTGCTCCTGCGCCGCGAGCTTCATCATCTCGGCGCGGATCTTCTCGAGCGCGGGGCGGGTGACGCCGTGCTCGGCCTCGATGGCGCGGATGCGGTCGATGGTGGCGGCGACCGCGGCCGCGCGGGCGGCGGAGACGTCGGTGGCGTTCATGGGCTGGCCTCCTCCTTCGTGTTCCGGCGGGAGCCTACGCCTGCTTGCGGGCCGCGCGAAGCCGGCGCATCTGCCCGCGATGGACGGGATGCGGGTCTTCGACCGGCGATTGCTGCGCAAGCGCCGCGACCGCGCCGCGGCGACGGTGTCGCGCGTCGCGCCGATCCTGGAGGATTGCGCGGAGCGGCTGCTCGACCGGCTGGACGACACGACCCGGCGCTTCTCCCGCGCGCTCGATCTCGGCGGGCGGGGCGTGGTGGCGCCGAGGCTCGCCGCGCGGGGCATCCCCTTCGTGGTGTCGGCCGACCTGTCGCCCGGGATGGCGGCGCGCGCCGGCGGCCTGCCGGTCGCGGCGGACGAGGAGTTCTTGCCCTTCGCCCCGGAGAGCTTCGACCTGGTGGTGGCCAGCGTCTCGCTGCACTGGGTCAACGACCTGCCCGGCGCGCTGATCCAGATCCGGCGCTGCCTGGCCCCGGACGGGCTGTTCCTGGCCTCCATCCCCGGCCTCGGCACGCTGCAGCCCCTGCGGGAGGCGCTGGCCGAGGCGGAGACGTCCCTGCGCGGCGGGCTGTCGCCGCGGGTCTCGCCCTTCCCCGAGCTCCGCGACGCCGCGGGGCTGCTGCAGCGCGCGGGCTTCGCGCTGCCGGTCGCGGACCAGGAGGAGGTGCCGCTGGCCTACCGGACCGCGCTCGGCCTCTTCGCCGACCTCCGCGCGGCCGGCGAGACCAACGCGGTGCTGGCGGCGGATCGCCGCCCGCCGCCGCGGGCGCTGCTGCCGATGGCCGCCGCGGCGCTGCCGCAGGGGCCGGAGGGGATCGCGCCGGGCCTCAGGCTGATCATGATGACGGGCTGGGCGCCGCATGAGAGCCAGCAGAAGCCGGCCCGGCCCGGCAGCGCGACCGTCAGGCTGGCGGATGCGCTGGGGACGGTGGAGCGGAAGGCGGGGGAGCGCCCGGGGGGCTGATCCCGCGGGATCGGCGGAGGGACGCAGTCCCGGAGGCACGAAACGGCCGGGCAACGCAAGACCCCCGCGCCCCGCGCGCGCCAGCCTTGCCTTGCAACCGCCGGTCCCCGCGCGCATCTTCCGGCCCTCGGCCCAGCCCAGCGGACAGTCACGACACCATGGAGCAGCAGGGCGGCGAAGCGCGCCGCATCACCATCCATCGCCCCGAGGATTTCGAGGGCATGCGCCGTGCCGGACGCCTCGCCGCCGAGACGCTCGACATGATCACGCCGCATGTGCAGCCCGGCGTCACCACGGAGCAGCTCGACCGCATCATCCACGATTGGATCCTGGCGCACGGCGCCACCCCCGCGACGCTGGGCTACCGCGGCTACACCAAGTCGTCCTGCACCTCGATCAACCACGTGGTCTGCCACGGCATCCCCGGCGAGCGCATGCTGGCCGATGGCGACATCGTCAACATCGACGTCACCGTCATCCTCGACGGCTGGCATGGCGACAGCAGCCGCATGTACGTGGCCGGCACGGCGTCCACCAAGGCGCGGCTGCTGATGGATGTGACCTACGAATCGATGATGCGCGGCGTCGCGGCGATCCGGCCGGGCGCCACCCTCGGCGACATCGGCCATGCCATCCAGGCCTTCGTGGAACGCCACCGCTTCTCCGTCGTGCGGGATTTCTGCGGCCACGGCATCGGGCGGCGCTTCCACGAGCCGCCGAACGTGCTGCATTTCGGCCGGCCCGGCGAAGGGCCCGTCCTCAGGCCCGGCATGTTCTTCACGGTGGAGCCGATGGTGAATGCCGGCCGCCCCGAGGTGAAGATCCTCGACGATGGCTGGACCGCCGTGACGCGGGACCGGAGCCTTTCGGCGCAGTTCGAGCACATGGTCGGCGTCACCGAGGACGGGGTGGAGATCTTCACCATCTCGCCCGCCGGCCTGCATCGCCCGCCCTACAGCGGGCGCTGAAGCCGCGGGCAATGCTTGCCCCGACATGGCCCGCCTGTTATGTGAATGAGTGTCACATGGCGGGTGGCCGGTCATGAACCTCGCCCCTCTGACGGCAGCGCCCGTTCTCGTGCAGCTCCATGTCGCCGCCGCGCTCGGCGCGCTTCTCGTCGGCATCCTCCAGTTCGCCGGCCGCAAGGGCCGCACCCCGCATCGCGTGCTGGGCTGGGCCTGGGTTGGGCTGATGCTGGCGGTGGCGCTCTCCGCCCTCGGCATCACGGGCAAGGATGGGCGCTATTCCTGGATCCACCTGATCGTGCCCTTCGTGCTGGTCCTCGTGCCGCTCGCCGTGCTGATGGCGCGCCGGCACCGCGTTGGGCGCCATCGCAACCTGATGCTCGGCCTCTATCTCGGTGCGCTGGTCCTCACGGGGCTGTTCACCCTGATGCCGGGGCGGATCATGCACGACGTGCTGCTCGGCGGCTGAGCCGGTCGCGCATGCCCGACTCTCGCCCGACGGTTGTAATCCCGCCCTGCGCTGCGGCAGTCTGGCGGCGATGGCCAGGACGCCACAGCTCTCGGAGGCCGCCGGCCTCTTCGCCCTGACCCCGGTCGGCGAGGAAGCGCCACCGGGCCATCTCGGCCATCGCGACCGGCTGCGCCGCAAGCTGCTGGATGCCGGGCCGGACGCGCTGGCGGATTACGAGCTGCTCGAGCTGCTGCTCTTTTTCGCGATCCTCCGCCGCGACACCAAGCCCGTCAGCAAGGCGATGGTCGAGCGCTTCGGCAGCTTCGCCAATGTGCTGGCCGCCCCGCCCGAGGCGCTGAAGGAGGTAGAGGGCGTCGGCGACGCCGCGGTCGCCGTCATCAAGGCCGCCCAGGCCGCGGCGCTCCGCCTGCTGCGCGCCGAGGCGACGGAGAAGCCGGTGCTGAACAACTGGGACCGGCTGACGGCGTATCTCCAGGCCGCCATGGCGCGCGATTCGATCGAGCAGTTCCGCATCCTTTTCCTGGACACGAAGAACCGGCTGATCGCCGACGAGGCGCAGGCCCGCGGGACGGTCAACCACACGCCGGTCTACCCGCGGGAGGTGGTGAAGCGCGCGCTCGAGCTCGGCGCCACCGCGCTGATCCTGGTGCACAACCACCCCAGCGGCGACCCCACCCCGTCGCGGGCCGACATCGAGATGACGGCGGAGGTGAAGGCGGCCGCCGGCGTGATGGGCATCATCGTCCATGACCACCTCATCGTCGGCAACGGCCGGCATTTGTCCTTCCGGCGGGAGGGCCTGCTGTAACGAAGCGACGCGGCGATTGACCGGGATGCGCCGATCTCGGCATGGTTCCCTCGTCATGCGTCTCATCCCGCTTCTTCCCGCGCTCTTGATCGGCCTGGCCGCCGGCGCGGCGCTCGGCCAGGGCAAGCCGGGGCCTGCTCCCGCCTTCCCGCCGCTGCCGACGCAGAAGCCGCCAGCGCTCGCCGCCGCGCCGGTGCCGGCCGCGCCGGGCAAGCCTGGCGCGCCGGCGCCGACGCCGCCGGGTGGCTCGGGACGGACGCTCTCCACCGGCACCGGCTTCGTCGTGGCACCCGGCCGCGCGCTGACCAACCACCACGTCATCGAGGGCTGCCTGGCGGTGCGCTACCGCAATGCCGCCGGGACCGAGGGCGCGGCACGCGTCGTGACCTCGGACCGGGAGGTGGACCTCGCCCTGCTGGAACTGCCGGCCGAGGCCGGCCCGCCCCTGCCCTTCCGGCGCGAGGCCAATCTCCGCCGCGGCGAGGGCGTCCTGACCTACGGCTTCCCTCTGGCGGGGCTGCTGTCCTCGGGGCCGACGCTGACGACGGGCGAGATCTCGGCGCTGGCGGGGCTCGGCGACAACCAGCGGCAGTTCCAGATCAGCGCACCGGTGCAGCCCGGGAATTCCGGCGGCCCGCTGCTCGACATGAGCGGCAACGTGGTCGGCGTGATCGTGTCCAAGCTCAACGCCCAGCGCATCGCGCAGCGCACCGGCGACATCCCGCAGAACGTCAACTTCGCGGTCAAGCACACCGAGGCGCTGGCCTTCCTCCGCGCCAACCGCGTCGAGCCCCGCCTGGTGGATCGCGCCCAGCCACGCGCGGCGGACGAGGTGGGCGAGACCGTCCACCCCTCGGTTCTGTTCCTGCGCTGCATGGGGTGAGGCGGCAGGCGATGCGCGACGAGGACCTTGCCGCCATCGAGCGCACCGCCTGTCTCTACATGCAGGGCATGCATGAAGCCGACGCCGCGAAGCTGAATGCCGCCTTCCATCCCACGGCACGCATCCAGGGTTACCGTGGCGGCGAATGGCGAAGCCTGACACGCGAGCAGTTCGTCTCCTACGCCGCCGGCCTCGGCCCGCGCGAGGCCGCGGGCGAGCGCTTCGACATGCGCATCGTGTCGATCGACCGCGCCGGCCGGGCAGCCGTGGTGAAGGTCGCCATGCGCTGGAACGGCCGGGACTACGTGGACTTCCTGTCGATGATCCGACGCGACGAGGACGGCTGGACGGTCAGCGAGAAGACCTTCCACTCGCCGACCTGACCTCGCCTGAGGTCGGGCGAAGGGTTCCGTTCTTCGCCCAGGCCAGCGCGTCCTCCAGCCGGTCGTCGCCCCAGAAGACCTCGCCCGCCGCCACGAAGCTCGGTGCGCCGAAGACGCCGAGCGCCTTCGCCTCCTCCGTCGCGGCGTCGTAGGCCGCGCGGATCGCGTCCGACCGGGCCTCCTCCAGCGCCGCCGCCACGTCGAGCCCGAGGCCGCCGAGCGCGCCCGCGAGGTTGTCGGGCTGGCCGGCCTCGATCCCCTGCTCGAACCACAGGCGATAGGCGGCGCGGATGTAGTCGCGCCCCCAGCCCCGCTGCAGGCCGAGCACCGCGACCTTGTTCGCCAGGTCGAATTCCTCCAGCGGATAGGGCGCGGGGATCCTCGGCGACAGGCCGCGCGCGGCGGCGCGGCGTGCGATGTCGCGCCACATGTAGGCCGCCTTGACCGGCTTGTTGCGGAAGGGGGAGTTGTTCTGCTCGACCATGATCTTCCGCACGGAGAAGGCGCGCCAGTTCAGCGCCACGCCTTCGGCCTGGGCCACCGCCTCGGCCCGCATCACCGCGAGATAGGTGTAGGTGCTGCCGATCGAGACCCAGAAATCCACCGTCGCGGTCATCGTCGCCTCATCCGTCCAGGTTGGTCGCCGTGCGCGGGCGGGCCGAGGCGTTCCAGGCCTTGCGGATCGCCTCGCTCACGCCGATGGGGTCTGGCACGCCGCGCAGCACGTGGTTCTCCTCCGACCTTCCTTCCGTCGCCTTGATCACGACGTCGCCGATCCCGACCAGGCGGTGCCACAGCGCCTGCTTCGACACGACGTCGCGGATGCGGAAGATCTCGATGTCGTCGCGCGTCTTGGTCCAGAAGCCCTGCTCGATGACGATGCGCTCGTTCGTCACCGTAATGCGCTGCCGGCCGAGGAAGGGCAGGCCGAGCAGCAGGATCGCGACGAGCCCTCGTCCCAGGCCGTAGGACCGCTTGGTCTCACGCGTCTCGAGGATGGTCGTCTCGGTCATCGTCGGCTCCCCCCGTTGCGGACTAATGCGATGGCGGCCAGCCCTGGGCAAGCCATTCGCGCAGGGCTGCGGTGGGTTCCGAGCGCGGCTGCCATGGCCCGCCTGCGCTTGATTTCCTGGAGACATCGGCGCATATGCCCGCCGTTCCCATGGGCTCCGCGCGCCTTTCGTTGCGCCCGCGGGCCGCATATTGGCCGCCCTTGCCCGACGGGGCCTCGGCGGCGCCGACAGGCCAGAGGCCATCAGAGAAGCGATCCTTGAGCGACCCGAGCGACGCGACCGCCCCGCGCGCGGCCGAGACCGAGCACAACGCCGACAGCACCGACACCGTCCCCGCGCCCATCGCCGCGGCGGAGGAGGCCGGGCGCGTCGAGGACGAGGCTGAGGAGATCGACGCCGACTCCGACGACGCCGACTCCGACGCCGAGGACGATCCCTCCGACGACGACCAGTCCTCCGACGAGGACGAGCAGGGCCCGACGGAGGAGGACGAGGCGCTGGCCGAGGAGGCCGCGAAGACCACCTTCGCCGATCTCGGCCTGTCCGAGCCGATCCTTCGGGCAGTCGCGGAATCCGGCTACCTCTACCCCACGCCGATCCAGGAACAGGCGATCCCGATCGTCCTGATGGGCCGCGACGTCATGGGCGTGGCGCAGACCGGCACCGGCAAGACCGCCGGCTTCACCTTGCCGATGCTCGACATCCTCGCGGGCAGCCGGGCCAAGGCGCGCATGCCGCGCAGCCTGATCCTGGAGCCGACGCGCGAGCTTGCGCTGCAGGTCGCCGAGCAGTTCGTGAAATACGGCAAGTACCTCGGCCTGAACCACGCGCTGCTGATCGGCGGCGAATCCATGAACGACCAGCGCGACGTGCTGGAGAAGGGCGTGGACGTGCTGATCGCGACGCCGGGGCGGCTGCTCGACCTGTTCGACCGCGGCCGCATCCTGCTCGCGGACTGCAAGGTGCTGGTGATCGACGAAGCCGACCGCATGCTCGACATGGGCTTCATCCCCGATGTCGAGAAGATCGTCTCCTTCCTGCCGAAGCTGCGCCAGACGCTGTTCTTCTCCGCCACCATGGCGCCCGAGATCCGGCGCCTGTCCGACCAGTTCCTGTCGAACCCCAAGGAGATCAGCGTCAGCCGCCCCGCGACGGTGGCGACGACGATCGTCACCGGCCTGGTCTGGGTGCGCGAGCACGACAAGCGCGAGGCGCTGCGGCGGATGTTGCGCAAGGAAGCGGTGCAGAACGCGCTGATCTTCTGCAACCGCAAGGTCGACGTGAACATCCTCTACAAGTCGCTGAAGAAGCACGGCTTCTCCGTGGGCGAGCTGCACGGGGACATGGACCAGTCCGCCCGCTTCGCCACGCTGAACCGCTTCAAGGCCGGCGACATCAAGCTGCTGGTGTGCAGCGACGTCGCGGCGCGCGGGCTCGACATCGGCGGGCTCAGCCACGTCTTCAACTTCGACGTGCCCTTCCACGCCGAGGACTACGTCCACCGCATCGGCCGCACCGGCCGCGCGGGGCGCGAGGGGCATGCCTTCACCCTCTCCTGCCCCGAGGACGCGAAGTCGCTCGCCGCGATCGAGAAGCTGACGGGCATGCCAATTCCCCGCATGGAGATCGAGGGCCTCGATCCCGTGACGCCGGAGGAGATCGCGGAGGGTGCCAAGGCGCGCCGCGGCCGCTTCGGCCGGGCGCCCTCGCGGGCGCCGGAGCGCGGCGGGGACCGCCGCGGGCGGGACGACCGCCCGAGGCGCGATGACCGCCGCGACGGCGGCGCACCGCGCCGCGACGACCGCCGCCGCGAGGAGCGCGCCGCCGAGCCGCAGGCGGATCGCACGCCCCGGCGCGACGGCGACCGGCCCCGCCGCGAGGAGCGCGCCGCCGAGCCGCGGGAGGATCGCACGCCCCGGCGCGACGAGGACCGGCCCCGCCGGGACGACCGCCGCGACCGGCCGCGGCGCGAGGAGCAGGCCGCCCGCGATGACCGAGCCCCGCGCCGCGAGGAGGACCGCCCGCGTCGTGACGACGACCGCGGGTCGCGTCGTGACGACGACCGGGGGTCGCGTCGTGACGACGATCGTGGGCCGCGTCGTGACGATCACCGCCGCGACCGGCGCGACGATCTCGGGCCGCCGGTGCAGGGCTTCGGCGACAGCGTGCCGGCCTTCATGACGATCCCGATCCCGCGCCCCCGGCGCGAGGAACCGGCCGCCCGCCACGACCCCGCGCCGGAGGCCGAGGCTTCCGAGGCGGCGTGAACGCCAGGGCGGTTGCTCCTGCCGGACAACCGCCTAGATTTCTGCCGTCGCCGCGCCGCCTGCCGCGAGGAGGAAACTCATGAACGTCGTCACCCCGGTCGCGAAGAAGTCCACGCTGCCGCCCTTCAAGTGGGACGATCCCCTCCTGCTGGACGAGGCGCTGACCGAGGACGAGCGGATGATCCGCGACGCCGCGCGCGACTTCTGCCAGGAGAAGCTGCTGCCGCGCGTCCAGGAAGCCTTCCGCAAGGAGCACTTCCACCGCGAGATCATGAACGAGTTCGGCGAGATGGGCTTCCTTGGCGCCACCCTCGACAGCCATGGCTGCGCCGGCGTGTCCTATGTCTCCTACGGGCTGATGGCGCGCGAGGTCGAGCGCGTGGACAGCGGCTACCGCTCCGCCTTCTCCGTGCAGTCCAGCCTGGTGATGTTTCCGATCCACGCCTTCGGGTCGGAGGCGCAGAAGGATAAGTACCTGCCGAAGCTGCGCACCGGCGAATGGGTGGGCTGCTTCGGCCTGACCGAGCCGGATGCGGGCTCCGATCCCTCGTCGATGCGCACCCGCGCGAGGAAGGTCGATGGCGGCTACCTGCTGAGCGGGTCGAAGACCTGGATCACCAACTCCCCGATCGCCGACATCGCGGTCGTCTGGGCGAAGGACGACGAGGGCATCCTGCGCGGCTTCATCCTGGAGCGCGGGATGAAGGGCCTCACCTTCCCGAAGATCGAAGGCAAGTTCAGCCTGCGGGCGTCGGTCACCGGCATGATCATGATGGACGAGGTCTTCGTCCCCGAGGAGAACCGCCTGCCCGGCGTGAAGTCCCTCGCCGGCCCGTTCAGCTGCCTGAACCGTGCGCGCTACGGCATCGCCTGGGGCTCGCTCGGCGCGGCCGAGGATTGCTGGCACCGCGCGCGCGACTACACCATGAACCGCAAGATGTTCGGCAAGCCGCTCGCCGCGACGCAGCTCATCCAGAAGAAGCTCGCGGACATGATGACGGAGATCACGCTCGGCCTGCATGCGGTGCTGCGCGTCGGGCGGCTCTTCGACGAGCACAAGGCGAGCCCGGAGATGATCAGCCTGGTGAAGCGCAACAACTGCGGCAAGGCGCTCGATATTGCGCGCGTCGCGCGCGACATGCATGGCGGCAACGGAATCGTGGACGAGTACCACGTCATCCGCCACGTCATGAACCTCGAGACCGTGAACACCTACGAGGGCACGCATGACGTGCATGCACTGATCCTCGGGCGTGCGCAGACCGGGCTGAACGCCTTCGGCGGCTGATTTGCGCCCGCGGAGGAGGCGATGCTGACCGGCTCCGACCTCCTCACCGTCGAGCGAACGCTGCAGCTCGCCATCGCGCCGGCCTTCGTGCTTGGCGGGGTGATGGCCGTTCTCAACCTGCTCACGGGC
Source organism: Falsiroseomonas sp. HW251 (assembly GCF_050563545.1). Taxonomy (NCBI): domain Bacteria; kingdom Pseudomonadati; phylum Pseudomonadota; class Alphaproteobacteria; order Acetobacterales; family Roseomonadaceae; genus Falsiroseomonas; species Falsiroseomonas sp. HW251. Next base: position 144,798 of record NZ_JBNXUM010000011.1, on the reverse strand, counting down.
CGGCTGCAGCGCGTCACGGACCGCGAGCGCGATCTCGAGGACGGCACGCTCGAGACGACGCGCCTGCGACCGCTGCTGCGCCGCCGCGCCAGGGTCATCTACGCCGCGATCACCGCCTGCATCGTCTCCTCCGTGATGCTGTGCGTGCTCGTCATCGTCTCCTTCCTCGAGCCGGTCTTCGGCGTCGGCGCGGGCACGCATGTGGTGGCGCTGCTGATCCTCGGCATGGTGAGCCTGCTCGTCGCGCTGCTGCTCTTCCTGCTCGAGGTCCAGTTGTCGGCGCGCGGGATGAAACGCGGCGATCCGTGAGCGCCGCGACGACGCTGCTGGCGGTCACGCGCCTTGGCGCCGCGGGCGACGGGATCGCGCTGCACGACGGCACGCCCTGCTACGTGCCGCAGGCCCTGCCCGGCGAGATGGTGGCAGCACGGGTCACGCCTGCGCGCAACGGCGCCCGCGCCGAGGTCGAGGCGATCGTCACGGCGAGCCCGGAGCGCGTCGAACCGCCCTGCCGCCATTTCCTGCAGGGCTGCGGCGGCTGCACGCTCCAGCATTGGGACCTCGCGGCGCAATCCCGCTGGAAGCGCGAGCGCCTGGCGCAGGCGCTCGCGCAGGCGGGGTTTCGCGACGCGCCGGTGGCGGAGACCGTCGTCACCCCGCCGGACAGCCGCCGCCGCGCCGACCTCGCGCTGCGCCGGCGGCCGGACGGATCGGTTGCGGTCGGCTTCCATGCGCGGGGATCGGCGGAGATCCTCGACCTCCGGGAGTGCCACATCCTGCGGCCCGTTCTCTTCGCGCTGGTCGCGCCGCTGCGCGCGCTGGCACGGCGGCTGACCGCGCTGGCGCGCGAGGGCTCAGCGGTTCTGAACCTGTTGGACAGCGGGCCGGACCTGTTGCTGCGGACGGACCGGCCGCTGGATGCGACAGGCCGCCGGTTGCTCGCGGCCTTCGCGCAGCAGATGGGGCTGCCGCGCATCGCGTGGGCCGAGGGGAGCAAGCCTGGGGACGGCCCGGCGGAGACGGCGGCGCAGGACGCGCCGGTGCGGCTCGACCTTTCGGGCGTCACGGTGGCGCCGCCGCCCGGGGCCTTCCTCCAGGCCAGCCGCGAGGGCGAGGCCGCGATCGTTGCCGCCGTCATGGCGGCGCTGCCGGCGAAGCTGCCGGTGCGGCCGAGGCTGCTCGACCTCTATGCCGGCATCGGCACGCTGTCCTTCCCGCTCTCGGCACGCGGCCGCGTCACCGCGATGGAAGGCAGCGCGGAGGCGGTCGCCGCGCTGGATGCCGCGGCGCGGCAGGCCGTGGCGCGGGTCGAGGCGGTGAAGCGAGACCTTGTCCGCCAGCCCGTGCTGCCGGCCGAGATGAAGGCCTACGATCTGATGGTGCTGGACCCGCCCTATGCCGGCGCGGCGGAGCAGGTGGCGCAGATCGCGCGCGGCACGCTGCGGCATGTCGTCTACGTCTCCTGCAACCCGGCGGCGCTGGCGCGCGACGCGGCCGTGCTGAAGGACGCCGGCTTCGGCGTGACCGCGGCGACGCCGATCGACCAGTTCCGCTGGTCGGCGCATGTGGAATCCGTGGTCGCGTTCGCGCGCTGAGCGATGCCGTCCGGGCGCGCCGGGGCGATTCAGCCGTTACGTTCTGTCTCTTGGCGACGGCCGTGACCCTTGTGTAACGCGGCGACGGTCCAACCTGTCTGGGCTGGATACCGAAAAGGGGGGGGTTCCGGATGTTGCGTCGCGACCTGGTGCTCGGCGCGGGTGCGCTCGTGCTGCCCGCCACGCTGCCGCCCCGCAGGGCCGCCGCGCAGACGCCGGCGCCGCCGCCCGCCTTCCACCGCACGCGCATCGGGGATGTCGAAGTCGTCGTGCTGTCCGACGGCGCGGCCGGGCGGCCCGACGTGACGCAAGGCTTCGTGCTCAATGCGCCGGCGGAGGAGGTGCGTGCGCTGCTCGCCGGCCAGGGCATCGCGCCGACCGGGCTGCGCAACCCCTACAACCCGACCCTGCTGCGCCGCGGCGCCGATGTCGTGCTGATCGACACCGGTCGCGGCGGCGCCGGCGGGGGCGTGCTGTTCGACAGCATGCGCGCGGCCGGCATCGAGCCGGAGGAGGTCACCGTCGTCCTGCTCTCGCATTTCCACGGCGACCATGTCGGCGGGATGCTGGCGGCCGACGGCACCGCCACCTTCCGCAACGCCCGGGTCCTGGCGCCGGAGCGCGAACTGGCCTTCTGGAACGACGAGGGCGAGGAATCCCGGGCCTCCGCCTTCCGCCGCCCGGGCTTCGCCTTCGCCCGGCGCTGCCTCGCGCCCTATGCCGGCCGGATCGCGCCCTTCGCGCGGGATGCGGAGGTGCTGCCGGGCCTTCGCAGCGTGGCGACGCCTGGCCACAGCCCCGGCCATGTCAGCTTCCTGCTCGCCGATGGCACGCGGCAGCTGATGGTGATGGGCGACGTGGTTGGCGCCGCCGAGCTCTTCCTGCCCATGCCGGCCTGGCAGCCGATGCTCGACATGGATCCCGCGCTGGCCGCCGAGACGCGGATGAGGCTGCTCGATCGCCTGGCGGCCGACCGCATCGAGGTCATCGCCTTCCACTGGCCGATGCCGTCCACCGGCCGCGTCGAGCGCGCCGGCGCAGGCTACCGCTTCATTCCTGCCGCCTGATCCGCATCGCATCCCACCGGACCCCGGAGAGTTACCGCATGAACCGTCGTGCCTTCCTCGCCGCCGCCGCACTGCCGGGAATGCCGGCCCTGATGCCGCGCCCAGCGCGTGCCCAGGCCGCCGCGCCGCCGCCGACCATCCCGCTGCACCGCACGCGCGTCGGCGCGCTGGAGGTGACGGTGGTCAATGACGGCTCCTCCTGGCGGCCGGACGCGACGGCGGGCTTCGTCGTCAACGCCTCGCCGGACGAGGTCCGCGGCGTGCTCGCCGCGCAGAACATCGCCACGACCATCCTGCCGAATTCCTGGAACGTCACGCTGGTGCGGACCGGCGGCCAGGCCGTGCTGCTCGACACCGGCCGCGGCGGGCAGGGCCGGGTGGCCGCGAATCTCGCGGCCGCCGGCACGCCGCCCGAGCAGGTGACGCGCGTCGCGATCACGCATTTCCACCTCGATCATATCGGTGGCCTGGTGCGCGCGGACGGCACGCCGGCCTTCCCCAATGCGCAGGTGATCGTGCCGGAGCGCGAATGGGCGTTCTGGACCGATGCGGGCGAGGAATCCCGCGCCGCCGAGAACCGGCGCCCGGGCTTCGCAGCGGTGCGCCGCATCCTCGGCGCCTATGGCGACCGCGTGGCGCGCTTCGCGCCGGGGGCGACGGTCGCACCGGGCATCACCGCGGTCGCGACGCCCGGCCACAGCCCGGGGCACAGCAGCTTCCTCGTCGCCGATGGCAGCGAGCAGCTGATGGTGATCGGCGACGTCGCGACCTCGGCCGAGCTCTTCCTGCCGATGCCGCAATGGGTGGCGGGCTTCGACATGGACCAGGCGACGGCCGCGGCCACGCGCGCCGCGCTGCTCGACCGGCTGGCGACGGACCGCGTGCGGCTCGTCGCCTATCACTTCGTCATGCCCGGTCTCGGCCGCGTCGAGCGCGCCGGCCAGGGCTACCGCTTCGTCCCCGTCGCCTGATCCAGGGAAACGCCGTCATGCATCGCCGTACGCTCTTCGCCGGGGGCACCGCCCTCGCCCTCCCCGCCCTGCTGCGCGCCGCACCCGCCGCCGGCCAGGCGATCCCGGCCTCGCCGGGTCCGGCCGTCCAGCGAATGGCGGTGGGCTCGCTGGAGGTCACGGTCGTGACCGACGGCGCGAATGCGCGCAACGCCGCCAATCCCGGCGTGGTGGCGAACGCCCAGCCCGAGCAGGTCGTCGCGGCGCTGCGCAATTCGGGCTTTCCGGGGCCGGAGTTCCTGCAGCCTTTCAACCCGACCGTGGTCCGCACGCCGCGCGGCCTCGTCGCCTTCGACGTCGGCAATGCCGCGGGGTCCAGCCCGACCACCGGGCAGTTCCTGGCCAACATGCGCGCGGCCGGCCTCGATCCCGCGGAGGTCACGGCGGTGGTGCTGACGCATCTCCATCCCGACCATTTCGGCGGGCTGGTGGACGGCAGCGGCGCGCCGAACTTCCCGAACGCCCGCGTCTTCGTCGGCCAGCGCGAATGGGCCTTCTGGTCCGACGAGGGCGAGGAAAGCCGCGCGCGCGACCTGCTGAAGCCGACCTTCGCCAATGCCCGCCGGCGCCTCGGCGCCTATGCCGGCAAGGTCGAGACCTTCCAGCCCGGCGCCGAGATCCTGCCGGGCGTGACGGCCATCGCGGCGACGGGCCATTCGCCCGGGCATTCCGTCTTCGTCGTCAGCGATGGCGGGCAGTCCGTGATGGTCAGCGGCGACGCGATCCACGCGCCGAGCTTCTTTTGGGCCAATCCCGAGTGGTACATCGCCTTCGACACCGATCCCGCCGATGCGGTGGCCACCCGAAAGCGCCTGCTGGACCAGCTGACTGCCGACCGCATGCCGGTCATCGTCTATCACGCCAGCATGGCGGCGGTGGTCGGCCGGGCGGAGCGGTCCGGGACCGGCTACCGCCTCGTGCCGACGGTCGGCTGACCCCTACGGCGCCAGCGCGTCCGGGTTGACGCAGGCTCGTGGCGGCAGGGGCCGCCCGAGCAGCACGTCGAGAAGCTGCGTCGCCGCGATCCGCGCCGTGCGGTCGCGCGACGCCGCCGTTGCCGAGCCCATATGCGGCGACAGCAAGAGGTTCGGCACGCCGGTCAGCACCGTCTCCTCCGGCGGCGGCTCCGTCGGGCGCACGTCGAGCGCGGCGGCGAAGAGCCGCCCCTCGCGCAGCGCCGCGGCCAGCGCGGCCTCGTCCACCAGCCCGCCGCGCGCGGTGTTCACGAGCACGCCCTCCGGCCCGATCAGGTCGAGCTCCGCCGCGCCGATCATCTCGCGGTTGGCCGGCGTCAGCGGCGCGTGCAGCGAGACGATATCGGACCGCCGCAGCAGGTCGCGCAGGTCGGCCGCGCGCTCCACCGGCGCGATGTCGCCGGCCAGGTGCAGGCGGGGGCTCCAGGCCAGCACGCGCAGGCCCATCGCGATCGCGATCGGCGCAACGCGGCGCGCGATCTCGCCGTATCCGACCAGGCCGAGCGTGCGGCCCTGCATCTCGATGCCGAGCCGGCCCTTGTCCCACTTGCCGGTCCTAGTCACGGCGTCGTGGCGCGCGATGTCGCGGGCGGCGGCGAGCATGATGCCGATGGTGAACTCCGCGACGGACTGCGCATTGGCGCCGACCGCGGCCAGCACCGGGATGCGGCGCCGCGTTGCCTCGCCGAGGTCGATCGCGTCCACACCGACGGCCGCGCGGGAGATCACCTTCAGCGTCGGGCAGGACGCCATCGCCGCGCCCGAGATCGGCACGAAGCGGGAGACGATGCCGTCATAGGCCTTGCCGGCCAGCATCCGCTCCATCTCGGCCCGGGCGTTCGCGGCCGGCACGAAGTCGAGCCGGCAGCCCGCGGCCTCCAGCAGGTCGAGGCCGGAACGGTCGAGATGGGGGGCGGTGACGAGGATGTCGAAGCTCATGGTGCCGCCTTTCCGCCACCCGCGCGTTGCGGTCAATCCGCTGCCGGAGACCACGCCATGCGACGCCGTGCCCTGATCGCCCTCGCCGCCGCCACCTCGCTGGCACGCCCTGCCCTGGCGCAGGATTTCCCCAGCCGGCCCGTCCGCATCATCGTCCCGCTCGCGCCCGGCGGGGCGGTGGACATCACCGCCCGGCTTCTCGCGGAGAAGCTGCAGCCGCTGCTCGGGCAGACCGTGATCGTGGACAACCGCGGCGGCGCCGGCGGCAACCTCGGCGCGGATGCCGTCGCCAAGGCGGAGAAGGACGGGCACACGCTGCTGCTCGGCACGGCGACGATCCTGGCGGCGAACAAGTTCCTCTATCGCCGCAGCATGACCTACGACCCGATCCGCGACCTTGCCCCGATCACGCGCGTGTCCACCGGCACGGTGCTCCTGGTCGTGAACAGCCGCAGCCCCTGGCGGAGCTTCGGCGAGATGATCGAGGCGGCGCGGCGCGATCCCGGGAAGCTGACGATGGGCTCCTCCGGCACCGGGACGGTCAGCCACCTCACGATCAGCGCGGTCAGCAAGGCGGCGGGGGTGGAGATCACCCATGTGCCCTATCGCGGCGGCGGGCCCGCCATCACCGACCTTCTCGCCGGCACCGTGGACATGATGTTCGACGTCATGCCCGCCCTGATGCCGCATGTGCGGGAAGGGCGGTTCCGGGCGCTCGCCGTGGGCAGCGCCGACCGCGTGGACTACGTGCCGGGGCTCGAGGACGTGCCAGGCATGAAGGAGTTGCTGCCCCAATCGGGGATCGACATGCAGAGCTGGTACGCGACGAGCGCGCCGGCCGGCACGCCGTCCGACCGGATCGCCCGGCTGCACCAAGCCATCGTCCAGGTCGTCCGGACCGACGACTACCGCCAGAAGCTGGAACCCCTGGGCTTCAAGCCGGTCTGGGACGACACGCCGGACGCCTTCGCTGCCTATCTTCGCGCCCAGGAACAGGTCTGGCAGCGCATCGTGGAGGCATCCGGCGCCTCATTGGACTGATCGGGGCGGTCGGGGCGGCGGGTTTCGCTGGAAACCGCCACCTTCGCAGGTGCAGCATGGTGTCGCGATGCCCGACGACGCCCCCACCGACATGGCTGCCGCGACCATCGCGGAACTGCAGGACCGCCTGCGCCAGGCGCGCGAGGCCGCGCTGACCGACCCCTTCGGCGATCCCGTCCTGTCCATCGCGCTCTCCATCAGCCGGCGCTTCGACGACGGCAGGCTCGATCCCGTCGGGGTCTCGCGCATCGTGGCCCGCATGGCGCATACCGCCGCGGTCGGGCGCGCGCAGCGGCTCGCCGCCTATGTCGGTCTCGGCGGGACGGAGGAGGCGATGGCGCGGCTCGCCGCGCGGCTCGCGCGCCCCGATCCCGATGACAGCCCCGTCCCCTTCGCCGCCTTCCGCGAGGCCTGCGAGCGGCCGCGCTTCGCCGCGGTCTTCACGGCGCATCCGACCTTCTCGCTGCCGCGCGGCACCGCGGCCGCGCTCGCCCGCGCCGCCTGCGGGGAGCCCCTGCCGGAGAACCTGGCGCACCGGCCCGCCGCGCCGACGCTGGAGGAGGAGTTCGAGCAGGCCGCCGAGGCGATCGCGCGCGGCCGCGATGCGCTGGACGCGCTGAACCGCGCGCTGCTCGGCGCGGCGAAGGGCATCTGGGGCGATCGCTGGATGGCGCTGTCGCCGCGCCCGGTCCTGCTGGCGTCCTGGGTCGGCTACGACACGGACGGCCGCACCGACATCGGCTGGTGGGATTCCATCCGCATGCGGCTGACGATGAAGCGGCTGCAGCTCGCCCGGCTGGCCGGCCAGCTCGCGCCGCTCGGCGATTGCGCCGCGGTGCTAACGGCCCGCGTGGAGGCCGCGCTGGAGGCGGTGGACGCGCAGCTATCCGCCGCGCCGCGCAGCCCCGATCCGATCGCGGTCCAGGCCTTCGCGAAGGAGCTGATCGACCGGCGCGAGGCCGCGCTGACCGACACCGACGCCTTGGTCGAACAGTTCGCCTCCGCGCTGGCCAACGCGCCGGACGAGGCGACGCGGATGGCGCTCGCGGTCGCGCGGGCCGGCCTTGCCTCGCACGGGCTCGGGCTCGCGCACACACATTTCCGGCTGAACGCGTCGCAGCTCCACAACGCGATCCGCCAGCGGCTGCAGGTGACGGAAAGCCCTGAGGACATGTCGCGGCGCCGCGGCCTGCTGGCCCATATCAACGCCGCGTTGGCCGAGGCCACGCCGCAGCCGCTCGATTTCGGCGCGCTGATCGCGGAGCAGGCGAGCGCGGCGCGGCTGATGATGACGGTCGCCCAGATCGTCAAGCACGTGGATGGCAGCCAGCCCACGCGCTTCCTGATCGCGGAGACCGAGACCGGCTACACGCTGCTCTCGGCGCTGTGGCTGGCGCGGCGGCTCGGCATCGAGAGGCATGTCGAGATCTCGCCGCTCTTCGAGACGGCCGAGGCGCTCGAACGCGGCGAGCGTGTGCTGGAGGAGGCGCTGCGCAGCCCGCATTACCGGGACTACCTCAGGCTGCACGGGCGTCTGTGCCTGCAGTTCGGCTATTCGGATTCCGGGCGCTATGTCGGGCAGCTCGCGGCGTCCTATCTCGCGGAGCGGCTGAAGCTGCGGCTGGCCGACCAGTTGAAGCGGCACGGGCTGTCGGGGATCGAGCTCGTGCTGTTCGACACCCATGGCGAGAGCATCGGCCGCGGCGCGCATCCGGGGTCGCTGCGCGACCGCTTCGCCTATCTCTCCCCGCCGCAGGCGCGCGGCGCCCTGGCCCGGGCGGGGCTGAGGCTGCGCGAGGAGACCAGCTTCCAGGGCGGCGACGGCTACATGCTGTTCGGCACGCCGGAACTTGCCGGCGCCACCGTCGCACGCATCGCGGAGCACGCCTTCGGCGATGCCGGCGCGATGCCCGACCCGATCTATGCCGAGGCGGATTTCGGCGCGGACTTCTTCGCCACCGTCCGCGGCGAGATCGCGGCCCTGGTCGAGGATCCCGGCTATGCCGCCCTCCTCGGCGCCTTCGGGCCGGGGCTGCTGGACCGCACGGGATCCCGCCCCGCGGCGCGGCAGGCCGACGGGGTCGGCGGGCCCGCGCGGATCACCCATCCCTCCCAGCTCCGCGCCATCCCGAACAACGCGATCCTGCACCAGCTCGGTTGGCTCGCGAACACGCTGCACGGCCTCGGCGCCGCGGCGGCGGCGAACCCCGATGCCTTCGCCGACCTTCGGGCAAGAAGCCCGCGCTTCGCGCGTGCCGTCGCGATGGCCGCGCATGCGGCGGCGTGTTCCGACCTCGGCGTGCTGCGCGCCGGCGTGGATTCGCTCGATCCCGGGCCGTGGCTCGATCGCGCCGGCGCCACCGCAAGGCCGGGCCGGCGGGAGGAGCTGGTGGCCGTCGCGGACGCGCTGGAGAAGCTCGACCTGGCGTCGGCGGTGCGGCGGATGTTCCGGCGGCTGCAGGTGGATCACCTAGCGCTGCGCGCGGCCTGGCCCGACCTGCCGCGCATGCCCGACCGGCTCGTGCTGCTGCATGCGCTGCGCCTCGCGCTGATCCACCGGATCTGGCTTCTGGCGGTGCGCGTACCGGAATTCAGCCCGCGCCACGGCATGACGCCGGAGGGCGTGCTGCGCGGGATCCTGCAGCTCGACGTCGAGCGCGCTCTGGCGCTGCTGGCCGAGGTCTTCCCGGCCGCGCCGGATGCCTCCGCCGGGCTCGACTTCCACGAACCCGCCCCGCCGCGGGAGGGCGCGAGCTACGCCCGCGAGCATGCCGAGCTGTTCGAGCCGATGGGGCAGCTCTTTGCCCTGGTGCGCGAATGCTCGGCCGCCATCGCGCATGAGGTCGGCGCCTTCGGCTGAGCGCTAGAATCCGACGCAGGCTGTCCGATAACTCGTCAGCACGCTTTCCTGGTTGAAGCGCCGCTTCCAGGCGTCCTCGACGGGGCGGAGCCTGGCCTGCGCGGCCGCGGCGTCGGCGCCGGGCAGGACGAGGACGAGCAGCTTCGACCTCTCGCGCAGCACCGTGCCGTCCGCGCCGCGCCATTGGCCCAGCGTGTCATGCGCCGTGGCGCCGTCGGGGAAGGCCGGCGTCACGACCTCGCGCAGGAAGGCGTCCCATTCGGCGTCGGAGACATCGGCGCGGTCGCGCACGGCGCGGCCAAGGAAGGCTTCCGCCACCGTCGCGGCCTGGGTGCCGGCGGGGCACGCCATCTCCGCGCCTGTCGCCGCGCAGCCCGCGAGCAGCGGCAGGACCAGCAGCGCGCGCGCGATCACGCGCTCGCCGCAAGCAGCACCACGCCGCCGCAGATCAGCGCGATGGCGGCGAGCTTCGTCGCGCCGAGCGACTCCCCGAACATCGCCCACCCGATCAGCGCGACCACCACGTAGCTTGCCGCCGTGCAGGGCAGCGCCACGCTCATCGGGATCTTGCGCAGCGCGACGATGTAGAGCAGCGCCGCCCCGCCATAGCAGGCGAGCCCGCTGATGGTCTGCCAGCGGAAGAGCTGGTCCATGAAGTCGGCCGAGGCCGCGACGGAATGCGAGGCGCCGAACTTCAGCAGGACCTGGCCCAGCAGCGATGTCGAGATCGCCGCCGCCAGCGTGATCCAGGCCGCCGTCATCGCGCCCTCACGACACCGCGCGCACGCGCGGCGACTGCTCGGCCGCCGCAGTGCTGGCGCCTTCGCCTGCCACCTGCCGCACGCCGGGCCCGCGCACTTCCCGCACGACCCCCTGCGGCTTGCCGTTGGCCGACAGGAAGGCGCGGCCGACATACTCGCCGAGCACGCCGAGGATCAGGAACTGCACGCCCGCGATCAGCAGCATGATGGTCATGCTCGACGCCCAGCCCGACGGCGTCTCGCCCATGATCGCCTCGACGATCGTCGCCACCGCGCCGAGCAGGCCGAGGAAGCCCATCGCGACCCCCGCGAGGATCGCGAGCCGGAGCGGCAGGACGGAGAAGTTGGTGGCGAGGTTCAGCCAAAGCAGCACCAGGCGCTTCAGCGTGTAGTTGCTGCGGCCCTCGGCGCGCGGCAGGTGCTTGACCTCGATGCTGTCCAGCCGCTGCGTGACCTGCATCAGCAGCCCGTCCACATAGGGATAGGGGCCGCGATACTTCGTGACTTCCTGCACCGCCAGCGCCGACATGCAGCGGAAGGACGAGAGATAGAGGCCCTTCGGCTTGTCGAGCAGCAGGTCGGCGACGCCGTTGGCGAAGCGGCTGCCGATGTTGCGCCAGCCCTCGTGCTCCTTCTTGGCGTAGCGGGTGTAGACCACATCCCAGCCGCCAAGCCTGGCGTGGTCGTAGAGCTTCACCACCTCCTCCGGCGGGTTCTGCAGGTCGTCGTCCATGGTGATGACATAGGCGCCGCGGGCATGGCGCAGGCCCGTCATGACCGCGTTGTGCTCGCCGAAGTTCCGGGCGTGCTCGATATAGATCACGGGGATCGCCGCGCTCTCCTGCAGCGCGCGGCAGACATCGCCGGAATTGTCGGGGCTGCCGTCGTTGACGAGGACGACCTCGATCCCGCCTTCCGGCTTCAGCTCGGACAGGGCGGCGACGAGGGCGCCCACGGTGGCGGCGCCGCGGTAGACCGGCACCACGATCGACAGGCCGACGGGATGCCCGGCCGAAAGGCCGCCCGGATGCACGGCGGGAAGCTCGGTCACGTCACGTCTCTCCATCACGGGCGGGTCGCCACGAGAAGCACGGAACCGCCGGCCGGCATGGGGAGGCCGGCGCGCACGATGCGCCGCTCCAGCTCCGAGACAGCGTGCAGGGTGGCGTCCACCCAGGGCGGGAATTCGGTCACGTCGGACGGCGCGTCGGGGCGCCTCTGCAGCACCTTGCGTTGCAGCACCATCAAGGGCAGCAGCAGCCCGTTCCAGTAGCGGGCCAGGATGCGGGCGAAGCCGGTGGCTTGCAGCAGGCGGCGGGCGCCGCCGGCGGTGAAGCGGCGGGCATTGTGCACGCGCACGTCATGCGCGCTCGCCAGCCAGTCATAGGCCGGCAGGTTCAGCACCAGCGTCCCGCCCGGGCGCAGTACGCGGTGGAGTTCCGCCAGCGCCGCGGCGGGATCCACCCCGGCATGGCAGATCACGTCGATGCTGACCGCGGCGCCGAAGCTGGCATCGGGGAAAGGCAGGCGGTTGGTGTCGCCGGCTGTCACCGGCCGGCCGGATTTGCGGGCGGCGCGGGCGGCGGCGGGCGGCATGAAGTCCAGCCCGACGGGATCGAGCCCCGGCAGGTCCTGCACCACGCGCCGCATCAGCCCGCCCGTCCCGCAGCCCGCATCCAGCAGCGGCCCCGGCGCGCCGGGCCGGTCGCGCAGCGCATCGAGGACCCGGGCATGGGCGGCGCGATACCACCACATGCCGTCCTCGGCGGCGTCCATCAGGTCGTATTCGGCCGGTTCCACCCTGCCCTTGTGCGGTGCGGTGGCGGCAAGGGCAAGGCGCCTGCGCGGCTTATGCAGGGCAGCCCTGCCGCCATCCCGCCGCAATGGCGTTGCATGCTCGACCCCCAGGCGGCATGGATGGTCCGTCCAGTCACAGGCATGAGCCCCCCGCCCCCTTCCGGCAGCCCGGAGGCCGAACCGGCCCCGGCCGCCGCCCCCTCCATGGCACTGCCGGGCCTGCGCGCGCGCGCGCTGCGCGCCCTGCTGCTCGCGCCGACGGCGGCCTTCCTGTTGATGGTGCTGGCCCCGCCGCTCAACCACGACGTGGCGGCGATCCTGAACTTCGCGGAACGCTGGGTAGTGGGGGAGCGGCTCTACCGCGACCTCATCGACGTCAACCCTCCGCTGATCTTCATGCTCACGGCGATCCCGGCCTTCATCGACCGCTGGACCCCGCTGGACGGGGCGCAGGCGCTGCTGCTCTGCGTCCTGGCCTGCTGCGTGGCGGCCTGGCGGATGACGGCCAGGCTCCGCCAGGGCCGCCTGGAAGGCCCGCTCGAGGCCGCGGTGCTGGACGCGCTGGTGCCGCTGGCCTGCGTCTTCCCGGCCTATGACGTCGGCCAGCGCGAGCATCTGATGGCGCTCTTCGCCATCCCCTATGCCTTCCTCGCGGCGCGCCGGATCGATGGGATGGCGACGTCGCGGCGGCTGGCCTGGACGGTGACGATGGCCGCGGCTCTGGGCTTCGCGCTGAAGCCGCATTTCCTCGCCGTGCCGGCGCTGGTGGAGGCGCTGGTGCTGGTCCGGCGCGGCCCGCGTGCCTGGCTGCGGGATCCCCTTCCCTGGGGGATGGCGGCGCTGTGGGTGGTCTATGCGGCGTCGGTGCCGCTGCTCTTCCCGACCTATCTCAACAATGTCGTGCCGCTGGTGATCGGCTACTACCTCGGCAGCGGGGGGCTCGGGCCCTTCGACGTGCTGCTGTCGGAAAAGCTGGGTGCGGCGGTGCTGCTGCTGGCGGCACTGGCCCCCTTCGCGCTGCGCCGTTACGCAGGGGCGACGGCGCAGGCGCTGCTGGCGGTGGGGCTGGGCAGCGTCGCCTCGGCCTGGGTGCAGCACAAGGGCTGGAGCTACCACGTCGTGCCGATCGCGATGGCGAGCACGCTGCTCGGCGGCGTGCTGGCGGCGCGATGGCTTGACCGGGCGCTGCCGCCAGCGCGCGCGGCCTCGGCCGCACCGGGCCTGGCGCTCGCCGTCGCCGTCGCGGTCGCCATGCTGCACATCCGCGGCGAGAGCCCCTGGCGGCAGATCTGGTACGACGAGACGGCGGGCGGCGAGCTGACCCGCGTGCTGCGCCGGGAGGTCGCGGGCGAGCGCCTGCTGGTCCTCACGCCCGACATCTATCCCGTCTATCCCGCGCTGAACTACGCCCGCGCCCGGTCCACGCTGCGCTTCATGAACCTCTGGCTGCTGGTCGGCGCCTATCCCGACTGCCCGGAAGGCGCGCCGCGCTACCGCGACACCTGGGAGATGAGCCGGCCGGAATTCCTGGTCTACCGCACCGTCGCCGAGGACTTCGCGCGCGCGCCGCCCGCCGGCGTGCTGGTCGCGAAGAACCCGGGCATCCCGCGCTGCGGCGCCGACGAGTTCGACTTCGTGGACTACTTCTCCCGCCACCCCGCCTTCTCCGAGACCTGGCGGCACTACACCCGCATCGTCCACATGGACACTTACCTGCTCTACCTGCGCGAGGACTAGACTGACCGATGTGCCAATACTCCCTGCAGCCCGCGTGCTGCGCGCGGGCCGAGCGGCCGGATGGCCGCCGCCGCTCATGCGGCGGAGCCAAGCCGCACGGATATGCGGCGCCCGGCGTCTGAGGGATCAAGAAAGATGTCCTACGAAGAGTTTGTCGGGCGCACCGAGCTCCGCGAGGACCGGCTGGACGAGAGGCTGATGCGCGGCATGGCCGCGACGCTCAGCATTGCCACGCCCGAACTGTTGCCGCCGCTCTGGCACTGGATGCTGTTCCAGGACTGGGTGATGCCGGACGGCATCGGGCCGGACGGCCACCCGAAGCGCGGCGGCTTCCTGCCACCGGTGCACGACCTGCCGCGCCGAATGTGGGCGGGCGGGCGCGTGACCTTCCTCGACGCGGTGCTGCGCGCGGGCGATGCGGTGCGGCGCACCAGCACGATCCTGTCGGTGCAGGAGAAAGCCGGCGGCAGCGGCCGACTGGTCTTCGTGACCGTGAAGCACCTGGTCGAGGGCCCCGCGGGCCCCGCCATCGAGGAGGAGCAGGACATCGTCTATCGCGGCGCCGAGGGCGCGGCGGTAAAGGCGGCCGAGCCCGCGCCCGCCTGGCCCGACGCCGCGACGCGCGTCGTCCTGCCCGATCCCGTGATGCTGTTCCGCTACTCCGCCCTGACCGGCAACGGGCACCGCATCCACTACGACCATCCCTATGTCACGGCGGAGGAAGGCTATCCCGGCCTGGTCGTGCACGGCCCGCTGCAGGCGACGCTGATGGCGGCGCTGGCCGCGGAGACGGCGCCGGGCGCGAAGCTGCGCCGCTTCGCCTTCCGCGGCCGGCGTCCCTGCTTCGGCGGGCGCCCGCTGACGGTGCTGGCGCGGCCGCAGGGCGGCGCGATCGCGGCCGAGACGCGCGACGACAGCGGTGCCACCTGCATGCAGGGGGAAGCCGTGCTCGACGCCGGTGCCTGAGGGCACCGCACGCAGCCTGCCGCTGCGCCAGGACGCGCTGAACGGCATCGCGACCATCGCCGCGGGCTACGCCATCATCTCATGCGCGGATGCCGCGGTGAAATGGGCACTGCCGGAGGTCGGGATCGCCGTCGCGATGATCTGGCGCGGCGTCTTCGGCATGATCGCCATCGCGCTGCTGTCGCGCGGCCAGGGGCTGCGGCCGCGCCGGCTGCCGCTGCTCGCGACGCGGTCGGTCCTGCATTGCGCGGTCACCGTCACCTTCTACCTGGCCTGGGCCCGCGGCGTGTCGCTGGCCGACAGCTACGCCGTGAACGCGGTCGCGCCGCTGGCGATGACGATGCTGGCCGTCCCCCTGCTGGGCGAGCGCGTGGGCTGGCGGCGCATCACCTCCACCGCGATCGGCTTCGCGGGGGTGCTGGTGATGCTGCAGCCCGGCGGCGAGCTCTGGCGGTGGGAAGCGGGCGTGCTGCTCGGCGGCGTCTGCCTGCTGGCGGTGACACGGATCTGGACGCGCGTGCTGGCCGCGACCGACACGCCGCAGGCCATCGCCTTCGCGCTGCTGTTCCTGCATGTGCCGATGGGCGTGGCGCTGCTGCCCGTCTTTCCCTCGCCCGGCCCGGCCTGGCCGGGCTTCGGCATCGCCTTCGCGCTGGCGTTCCTGGGGCTGGCGAATGGCTGCGCGCATTTCCTGTTCGCGCGCGCCTTCGCGATCGCGCCGGTCGCGGTGCTGGCGCCGTGGGAATACTCGATCCTGATCTGGGGCCTGGCGCTGGGCTTCGCGATCTGGGGCGAGGTTCCGGGCTGGACGACGCTGGCGGGTGCGGCCGTGGTAGTCGGTGCAGGTCTGTACAACATCCACAGGGAACGCGTGCGACGGCAGCAGGAACGTGCCGCCGCGACGGGCGTGGCCGCGTCCGATCGGCGCAGGGCGGAGGGGCCGCAGGCGCCGAGCACCGCAGCGGTGAATCGGCCGCGTGGCCCGCAGGGCCAAGCGTGATGCCGCTGCGCCACGACATCCGCCGCGGCGTCGTGCTGATGCTGGCGGCCAGCGCGATCTTCACGCTGATGAGCGTGGTGGTGAAGTGGCTCGACGGGCGCATACCGGTCGCCGAGATCATGTTCTTCCGCAGCGCGCTGGCGGTGCCCGTCGTGCTGCTCGTCGTCGCCCGGTCCAGGCGCGGCGCCAGCTTCGTCGCGGCGCTGCGCACGAAGCGTTTCCCGGGCCACCTGCTGCGCGCCTGCACCGGCACCTCGGCGCAGGCCTGCTCCTTCTACGCGCTGGCCCTGCTGCCACTCGCCGAGCAGACCGCGCTGACCAACACCACGCCGCTCTTCGTGACGCTGCTGTCGATCCCCTTCCTCGGCGAGAAGGTCGGCATCCACCGCGCCAGCGCCGTCGTGCTGGGCTTCGTCGGCATCCTGGTGATCGCGCTGGGCCAGGGCGCCTTTGCCGGCGCGCTGGACGACGCGGCGCGGCTCGGCATCATGGTCGCGCTGGCGCACGGCATCTTTTCCGCCGGCACGACGATGCTGGTGCGCGGCCTGTCGGCGACCGAGGCGTCCACGACCATCACCCTCTGGCAGTCGCTGCTGATGACGGCCTTCGCCGCGGTGGCGCTGCCCTTCGTCTGGGTGACGCCGGGCTGGCACGAGTTCGGCCTGCTGCTGCTGATCGGCGTCATGGGCGGGGCGGCGCAGGTGATGCTGACGGAGGCCTGGGCCAGCGCGCAGGTCTCGGCGCTGGCGCCCTATTCCTATTCCTCGCTGCTCTGGGCGATCCTGTTCGGCTGGGTCGCCTTCGGCAACGTGCCGGCGCTGGCGACGCTGGCCGGCGCGGCGCTGATCGTCGTCGCCTCGCTCTACATCCTGCATCGCGAGCTTCGCCGGAGGAAACGATGAGCATCCCCTTCCTGCGCGAGGACGCGCCGGCGCCGGGTTCCGTGCAGGACGTCGCACCGGGCGTGCGCCGCATCGTCTGCGGCAATCCCGGCCCCTTCACCTATCGCGGCACCAACACCTACCTCATCGGCCGGGGCGAGGTGGCGGTGCTGGACCCGGGGCCGGCGGATCCCGCGCATCTCGCCGCCATCCTGCGCGCCACGACAAGCGAGCGCATCGCGCGCATCCTGGTCAGCCACACCCATCGCGACCATTCGCCGGGCGTTGCCGCGCTGCAGGCGGCGACCGGCGCGGCGAGCTTCGGCTTCGGTCCGCACCAGACCCCGCTCGGCGAGGGCGGCGAGGGCGGCGACCACGACTTCACGCCCGACGTGACGCTCGCCGACGGCGCCGCCGTGGAGGCCGGCGACTGGCGCGCCGTCGCGGTCCACACGCCTGGCCATTGCGCCAACCATCTCTGCTTCGCGCTGGAGGGGCTCGGCCAGGGCACGTTCTTCAGCGCCGACCATGTCATGAGCTGGTCCACCAGCGTGGTCAGCCCGCCGGACGGCGACATGGCGGACTACATGGCCTCGCTCGCGAAGCTCGAGGGCCGCGAGGACCGGCTCTACCTGCCGGGCCACGGCCCGCCCCTGCCAGACCCCGCGCCCTTCGTCGCGGCGCTGGCGGCGCACCGGCGGGAGCGCGAGGCGAAGGTGCTGGAGGCGCTGCGCGCGGCGCGGCGGGCGACGGCCGCCGATCTGGTGCCGCCGGTCTACGGCCCGGCGCTGGAGCCGCGCCTGGCGCCGGCGGCGGCCCGCAGCCTGCTGGCCCATCTGGTCAAGCTGCAAGCCGAGGGCGCGGTCGCGCGCGACGGAGAGGCTTTCGTTCCGGCCTGATTTGCGGTCATGATCCTGCCGTCCCCGGTGGCCGGCCGGGGCCGGAGGGAATGCCGATGCTGCGCCTGTTCTGCCTTTCCGCCCTGGCCGTCGCGCTCGCCCTGCCAGCCGCCGCGCAGACCGTGACGCTGCGCGACAGCGCGGGCCGCATCACCGGGACCGAGACCACCGACAGCACGGGCCGCGTCACCATGCGCGACGAGATGGGCCGCGTCACCGGCACGCGGGAGCGGGATTCGACGGGGCGCGTCACGACCCGCGACTCGATGGGCCGGATCGTCGGGACGTCGCAGTCCAACGGCAACGGCGCCGTGACGCAGCGCGATTCCATGGGCCGCATCACCGGCACGTCGCAGTCCAACGGCAATGGCACCGTGACGCAGCGCGATTCGTCGGGCCGCATCACCGGCACGCAGACCCAGGACAGCACGGGTCGGGTGACTGTCCGCGACGCCCAGGGGCGCATCATCGGCACGAAGTAGTGCGGGCTATTCGTCGCTCATCCGGTTGTCGTTGCCGCGGAAGACGATCTTCGGGCGGCGATGCCGTTCGCCGGCCGGCGTCTCGAGCCAGGACGAGAACTCCGCCAGCATCTTGCGCGTGATGTCGGCGAGCTTCGCATCCAGCGCCTTGGACAGCGGATACCACGCGAGGTTCTCGAGCTCGCCCGATCCCGCGATTTCCCCGCGCACCGTCTCCGCCGGCGCGAGCAGGAAGCGCGCGTTGAAGCGCATCGCGCGCGACGCCGGCGTCACGGCGCGGCAGAGATAGTCCAACGCCGCGAGATCGGCGAGGACGCGCTCGCCCTTCCGCTCGCCGAGCAGCAGCCCGGTCTCCTCGGCGAGCTCGCGGATCGCCGCGACGCCGATGGCGCGCGCGAGCGATGGCGGCGCGCGGTGGCGCAGCAGCGCCTCGGTCTCCGGGCGGAGCTCGGTGATGGTCTTCACGCCGTGGTCGGTGCGGTCGACGCGGCCGCCGGGGAACACCAGAACGCTCGGCATGAACTTGTGCTTCGCATGACGATTGCCCATCAGGATCTCGGGCTCGGCGCCACGCGCCTGGCGCCAGACGATCAGGCTGGCGGCGTTGCGCGGGCGGACGGCCTTGGTGCCGGGGGCACGGGCGGCGGCGCGCTTGAGGTCCGGGTTGCCGCCGGGGTTGTCGGCGCCTCCGTCGGGCCGCGAGATGTCAGACAAGGTTGAGGCCTTTCGATGCGAGCCAGGCGCGGAAGCCGGCGCGCTCCGGCACGGAGAGCTGACGCGCGGCGTTCTCGCTCCAGCTGCAGCCCTCGGGCTTCGGGCCGTGCACCTCGGGGTAGCGCGGCTTGGTCGGCGGGCGGAGCGCGTCATAGGCGGGAAGCGTGGCGGCGAGGCCGCCGTCATCGTAGCGCTCGCGATGGACGACGACGGATGGCGGCAGGCGCGGCGAGGCCGCGTTGCGCGCGGCGGGAAAGCCGAGCGTCAGGCCGGCCACGGGGAAGACGCCGTCGGGCAGGCCGAAGAGCTCCGCGATCAGCGGGAGGTGGTTGCGGACGTAGGAAATGGGGCAGGTGCCGAGGTCCATCGCGTCCGCCGCCATGATGCAGAAGCCCATGGCCAACGCCGCGTCCACGCTTGCGTTGAGGAAGGTGTCCACGCTGTCGTTGGCGTGTTCGCGCCCGTGCATCGCGCAGACCTGGCGACCGCGGCGGATGTCGCCGCAGAAGACCAGCAGGACCGGCGCTTCGTTGATCCAGGGCATGCTGCCGATGGCGTCCGCGATCGCGGCGATCTTTCCCGAGTTGCGCGTGACCATCACGGAATACTGCTGCAGGTCCGACTTCGCAGGCGCCGACTGCGCGCCGGCCAGCACGGTGTCGAGCAGTGCGTCGGAAACAGGGTCCGCGCGGTAGCGCCGCGTGACGCGACGGTCGAGCAGCATGGCGAGCCCGTCGGTGATCTCGGCGGGGGCGAAGGGCAGCGTGCCGTAGCGCGCGCGGATCAGGGCCTCGGCGTCCATGGCCTCAGGCTGGCACGATCCAGGCATCGGCGACAGTGACCCCCTGCCCTTCCGCGTGGATGATCAGCGGGTTGATCTCGGCTTCCTGAACGCCGTCCAGCGCGGCGAGGCGCGAGACCGCGACGACCGCGCGCGCCAGCGCATCGAGGTCGCCGCGCGGCAGGTTGCGCCAGCCCGCCAGCGGCGCCAACGCGCGGACCTCGGCGATCATGGCGCGGGCCTCGTCCTCGCCCACGGGCGCGAGGCGCAGCGCGATGTCGCGATGAAGCTCCGACAGCACGCCGCCGGCGCCGAGCAGGACGACGGCGCCGGCCTCAGGGTCGCGACGGAAGCCGAGGATCGCCTCGGCCAGGCCCTTCGCCATGGGCTGGACGAGGAAG
Source organism: Falsiroseomonas sp. HW251 (assembly GCF_050563545.1). Taxonomy (NCBI): domain Bacteria; kingdom Pseudomonadati; phylum Pseudomonadota; class Alphaproteobacteria; order Acetobacterales; family Roseomonadaceae; genus Falsiroseomonas; species Falsiroseomonas sp. HW251. The sequence continues at coordinate 124,893 of NZ_JBNXUM010000011.1, read as the reverse complement.
CCGGTGATGCGCGCATGCGGCGCCGCCGTGGCGACGCGGGCTCGGATGGCCGCGGCGGCGCTGCGCAGTGACGCTTCGTCCGGGATGTTCAGCGCGATGCCGCCGACCTCGGTCTTGTGCGCGATGTCGGGCGACAGGATCTTGGCCGCGACGGGATAGTGCAGTCCGGCGGGCGGCTCGTCCTGCATGACGACGGCGCCGGAGACGAGGCCGAACGCGGCGAAGAGCGCGCGTGCATCGGCCTCGTCGGGCGCGGCGGGGATGGGGACGACAGGGGTCGGCAGCGCGGCGATGTCGCGCGGCGCGTGCCAGGTGCAGAAGGCGGCGATGGCATCCGCCGCGCCCTCCGGCGTGCGGAAGGCGGCGATGCCGGCCTCGGCCAGCAGGCGCAGCGATGCCTCGGCCTGCGGCGCGAGGAAGGCGGCGATCGGTTTGCCCGGGTGCCTCGCGGCCTCGGCGATGCCGGCGACGGAATCCTGCGGGCGGAACTGTGCGGAGCTGCCGATCACGGCGAGGGCGAGGTCGGTGTCCTCGGCGCTCCGCAGCGCATCTAGCGCGGCGGCGACACGGTCGGGCTTCGTCCCGGCGAGCGTCATGTCGAGCAGGCGCGCATGTGTCGGCATGCCCGCGGCCTGCAACTTCGCGGCAGCCATCGCGTCCGGCTTCCTAGCCTCGATCCCGCGCACGCCGAGCGCATCCACGGCCAGCGCGCCACCGCCGCCCGTCGTCGTCATCACGCCCACGGCGCTATGCGCACGCGCGGGAGGTCGCCGCCCCGCGACGAGCGGAGGAAGCTCCAGCAGCGCTTCAAGCATCGTGACCCGCAGGATGCCATGCGCGCGGAAGAAGGCATCGGCCGCGGCATCCGTGCCGGCGAGCGCGCCGGTGTGGCTCGCCGCGAGCTCGGCGCCAAAGGGCGAGCGGCCAAGCTTCAGCGCAACGATCGGCTTGCCCAGGCGGTGCGCCTTGCGGGCCGCCTCGGCCAGACGCTCCGGCGCGCGGATCGCCTCGAGGAAGAGGCAGACCACGTCCACCTCCGGCCTGTCGATCAGCAGTGACGCGATCTCGCCGGAGGTCAGGTCGGCCTCATTGCCGGTCCCGATCATGTGCGAGAAGCCGAGGCCCCGCGCCGCGCCGCGCGATAGCAGCGCGCCCATCATGGAGCCGGACTGCGAGACCAGCGCGACGCGGCCGGAGGGGATGCTATCGGCCTCGAAGGCGGCGTTGGTGGTCAGCGCGATGCGGTCATGCGTGTTGATCACGCCCATCGAGTTCGGGCCAAGGAGCCGGATGCCAGCAGCCCGCGCAGCGGCGACCACCCGCGCCTGCAGCGCCGCGCCCTCTCCGCCCGCTTCCGCGAAGCCGTCGGCCAGCACGCAGGCCACGGGAATGCCGCGCGCGGCGCAGGCCGTGACCTGCGCCTCCACCTGGTCGGTGCCGAGCAGGATGTAGGCGAAGTCGATCGTGCCGGGGATGTCGTTCAGCGAGGCATAGGCACGCTCGCCCAGGATCTCCGGGGTCCGTGGATTCACGGGGAAAAACTCGCCCGTGAACCCGTGACGCCGGAGGTAGCGCTGCGGCCGCGCGGTCAGGCGGTTCGGATCAGCCGACGCGCCGACCAGCGCGATGCGACGCGGCGCGAGCAGCGCGTCGGACAGGCTCACTTCGAGCTGCGTTGGGGGAACGACCGCCCGAACACGCCCTCCGCGATGCGGTTCTTCATCATCTCGAGGCTGCCGCCGGCGATCATCCAGCCCCTGGTCTTGCGCACGCAATACTCGATCAGCAGGTCCTGGCTGTAGCCCGTGCCGCCCATCACCTGCAGGGATTCGTTCGCCGCCATCCAGCCCGCCTGGTTGCAGGCGTACTTCGCCATCGCGATCTGCTGCGCGTCGGGCAAGCCCCCGCTGCCGCTGAGCGTCGCGCGATACAGCAACAGCTGCGCGGCATCGAGCGCCACGCGCATCTCCGCGAACTTCCATTGCAGGCCCTGGAACTCCGACAGCGGCTTGCCGAACTGCCGGCGCGTCTCGGCATGCGCCTTGGCCTGCCGGAAGCAGTATTCGCCGAGCGCCAGCGCGCGCGTCGTGTTGCCGCAGCGCTCCACGTTGAAGCCGGCGATCTGCTTGCGGAAGCCGCCCTCGCCCAGTAGCAGATTCTCCGCGGGGATGAAAACATTGTCGAAATAGAGCGCGCACCAGGTCTCGCCATTCATGTAGCGGCTGGGCTGGCCGAGCCTGAAGCCGTCCATCCCGCGTTCCACGATGACACTGCCGATCCCGTTCACGCCGGGACCGAAGCGGCAATAGACGACGAAGACGTTCGCGTCCTCGGTGTTCGACGTGAAGACCTTCCCGCCGTTCAGCCGCCAGCCATTGCCGTCCTTCGTGCAACTGGTCTTGAGGTCGGTGAGCGCGGAGCCCGCATCGGGCTCCGTCATGCCGACGGCCGCGATCGTCTCCCCGCGCAGCAGGGGCCCGAAGAAGCGTTCCTTCTGCCCGGGCGTGGCGTATTCCGCGAAGGTGCGGAAGGCGCCGAAATTGCCGGCCTGCAGGACATCGGCGCTGCGCGGGCAGACATAGGCGATCTGCTCCATGGCCAGCACGGCGTCAAACAGCGTGCCGCCCTGGCCGCCATCCTCCTCGGGCAGCATGATGCCGAAGAGGCCGTTCTCGGCCATCAGCTTGGCGACGTCCCAGGGGAAGCGCTCGTCATGCGCGCGATCGAGCGCGCCCGTCGCCAGGTGCGTCTCCGCGAAGCGGCGCACGCTGTCCTGGAAGGCGGCCTGTTCTTCGGACAGTCGAAAGTCCATCAGACCGGATCCCAGGAGAAGACGTCGCCGCTGCGGTCGAGGGGCACGAAGGCGCTGCGCAGCGCGGGCATCGCGGTCTCCGCGATCGCCTCCGCCGTCCAGCCCTCGCCGCGATGCGTGCTGCGCACCGGGCGCGGCTGGGAGAAGACGAAGATCTCGTTCATGCGCGCGGCGAAGATCTGGCCGGTGACGTCCTTCGCCGCGTCGGACGCCAGGAAGACCGCGAGCGGCGCGTTCTTGTCCGGCGTCATCTGCTGCAGGCGGGCGACGCGCGCCTTCTCGGCCTCGGTTCCGGCGGGGATGGAACTCGTCATGCGGCTCCACGCGAAGGGCGCGATGCAGTTCGACCGCACGCCGAAGCGCTGCATGTCGAGCGCGATGGACTTCGACAGCGCCGCGATGCCGAGCTTCGCGGCCGAGTAGTTCGCCTGACCGAAATTGCCGATCAGCCCCGATGTCGACGTCATGTGCACATAGGCGCCGGAGCCTTGCTTGCGAAAATGCTCGGCCGCGGCGCGGGAGACGTAGAAGGTGCCATTCAGGTGCACGTCGATGACGGCTTTCCAGTCCTCGACGCTCATCTTGTGGAAGATGTTGTCGCGCAGGATGCCGGCGTTGTTGACGACGACGTCGATGCGCCCGAAGGCGTCCAGCGCGGCCTGCACGATGCGCTGCGCGCTGCCCCAGTCCGCGACGCTGTCGGTATTCGCCACGGCCTCGCCGCCGCGCTGGCCGATGATTTGCACGGTCTGCTCGCCGGGGGTCGCGCTGGTCGGGCCCTGGCCGGTCAGGCTGGCGCCGATGTCGTTTACCACGACCTTCGCGCCGGCCAGCGCCATGGCGAGCGCGATCTCGCGCCCGATCCCGCCCCCCGCGCCGGTGACGACCGCCACCTTGCCTGCGAGCATCATGCGGACTGCCTCCCTCTTGCGCATGACGGTTCTAGTCCGGGGGGTCCGGACCGGGAAGCCGGCTTGCCGCATGGCGGGGTCGCTCGTATGTGACGAACCAATCACGGGGGAGTTCGGGAATGGGGTTCGTCACCCTGGACGGGGTGGGCAAGGTCTATCGCGGCCGGACCGGTGCGTGGGAGGCCGTGCGCGACTTCTCGATCTCGCTCGACGAAGGCGAGTTCTTTTGCCTGCTTGGCACCTCGGGCTGCGGCAAGACCACCGTGCTGAACATGCTGGCGGGGTTCGAGCCGCCGACCAGCGGCCGCATCCTGCTGGACGGCCAGCCCGTCACGCGCCCCGGCGCCGATCGCGGCGTGGTGTTCCAGGGCCATGACAGCCTCTATGACTGGCTGACCGCGCTGGACAACATCGGCTTCGGTCTGCGGCTGCGCGGCGTCTCCAGGAACGAGCGCCGCGCGACGGCGGAACGCTTCCTGACGATGGTCGGCCTGACCGGCCAGGGCGCCAAGCACCCGGCGGAGCTGTCGGGCGGGATGAAGCAGCGTATCCAGATCGCGCGCGCGCTGGCCAACGACCCGCGCATCCTGCTGATGGACGAGCCCTTCGGCGCGCTGGACGCGATGACGCGCGCGGTGCTGCAGGGCGAGCTCTCCCGCATCTGGGCGGAGACGCGCAAGACCGTGCTGTTTATCACGCATGACATCGAGGAAGCCTGCGCGCTCGGGACGCGCGTCGGCGTGATGAAGCGCGGGCCCGGCGGGACGCTGAAGGCCGTGGTGCCGGTGGACCTGCCGTTTCCGCGGGAACGCACCTCCGATGGGTTCATGCGGGTCTTCCGCGAGGTCCACGGCCTGATCCACGAGGAAATCCATGCGAGCCACTAGCCGGGCGGTGACGGTCGCCGGCTATGTCGGGGGCTTCGCGCTGCTGTTCCTGGTCTGGCACCTCTGCTCGGTCTATCTGGTGCGCTCCGTGCTGTTCCCCTCGCCCTTCCCGGTCTTCGTCCGGGGCTGGGCGCTGATCGAGGACAGCATCTTGCAGGAGCAGATCGTGGCCTCCATGCGCCGCATCCTGCAGGGCTTCCTGCTGGGCAGCGCGATCGGCATCCCCATCGGCCTTGCGATCGGCAGCTTCAGGCCGGTGCGCCTGCTGCTGGAGCCCTGGACGGAGTTCTTCCGCTTCATCCCCGCCGTCGCGATGATCACGGTCGCCGTGATCTGGTTCGGGATCGGGGAGGAGAGCAAGATCTTCCTGATCGCCTACACCACGGTCTTCGTAGTCGTGATATCCACCGCCGCCGGCGTCGGCGCGGTCGGGCGCGACAAGATCCGCGCGGCGCAGTGCCTGGGTGCCAACAAGCTGCAGATCTTCGCGCTCGTGGCACTTCCCGCGACGGTGCCCTACATCCTGACCGGCATGCGCGTCGCGATGGCGAACGCCTTCGTCACGATCGTGGCGGCAGAGCTGGTCGCGTCCAACGACGGGCTCGGCAAGATGCTGTGGGACGCGCGACTTTTCATGCAGATCGAGGATATCTTCGTGGCGCTGATCTCGCTCGGCCTGCTGGGGTTCCTGACCGACCGCGTCTTCCGCCTGCTGATCCGCGCCTTTGCAGGCCGCTTCAACCCAACGATGTGAACAGGGAGAACACAAAAATGCTCCGTCGTCATCTTCTGACCGCTGCGGGTGCAGCCGCGCTGCCGCTGCCCGCCTTCGCGCAGAATGCCCCGATCCGCATGACCATCGCGACGGGCGTGGACCCGTCCTTCTCGCCCTATTACGTTGCGCGCGAAGGCGGCTTCTTCCAGCGCAACGGGCTCGACGTGACGGTCAACACGGGCCCCTCGGGCTCGGCGATGATCGCCTTCCTAGTAGGCAACCAGATCAACTCCGCCTATGGCGCCGAACAGGCCGGCGTGTCCGCTCACCTGGTGGATCCGAACGTCGTCGCCATCGCGGAAGGCACGGCGCTGCTGCGCTGGATCAGCGTGGTCGGGCGCAACGTCGCGTCCATGGACGAGCTCAAGGGCAAGCGCGTCGGCGTCGCCCGCGGGACGGGCAGCGAGACCTTCTGGCTGTCGGTTGTCTCCAAGCTCAACCTCAACCCCGCGGACTACACCATCGTCAATGTCGAGGCGCCGGAGATGGTCGCCGCGCTGGAACGCGGCAACATCGACGCCTTCGCGGTGTGGGAGCCCTGGCCGACGCGGGCCGTTCGCGCGATCTCCAACACGAAGATCCTGCTGTCCAACGACCAGGTCCAGATCGTCCGCAACTACGTCTACATGAACAAGGGCTGGGCCGAGGCGAACCAGGACGCAACGCAGCGCTTCCTGCGCAGCCTGATCCAGGCGCAGGAATTCATCGAGGCCAACCCGGCCGAGGCCGCCGCGCAGGTCGCACGCTTCCTCCGCCAGGACCGCGCCTTCGTGCAGGAGCTGATGACAAAGGTCGGCTTCCGCATGAACCTGACGGCCGACAGCGTGGCGAACATCCAGCTCGCCATTGATCAGCTGCGCGGGATGAACCGGCTGTCGCGCGACGTCACGCCGCAGCAGGTGATCTGGACCGGCCCGCTGCAGCAGGTCGCACCGCAGCGCGTGCAGATCTGAGGTCGACCGCGCTGATCCCGGTCACTCGATCCGGATCTGCGCGGCCTCGATCACGCCGCGCCACTTCGGCGCTTCGGCCTGCATGAAGCGCGCGAAGTCGGCGGGCGTGTTGCCGACGGTCTCGAAGCCAAGCGAGGCGATACGCGACGCCACCTCGGGCCGCGCAAGCGCCGCAATGAAGGCATCGTGCAGCCTGGCCACGACGGGCGCCGGCGTTGCGGGTGGGGCGAGCAGGCCGTACCAGGCCTCGACCGACATCTCGGGGCCGCCGGATTCCGCGACGGTCGGGATCTCGGGGAAGGCGGCGAAGCGGCGCGGCGTGGTCACCGCCAGCGCACGCACCTGGCCCGCGCGCGCGTACTGCATGCTCTGCGGCGCGTCGAAGAAGACCGCGGTGTCGCCCCGCATCACGGATTGCGTGGCGTCGGGCGTCTGGCGGTAGGTGACGTTGGTCAGCCGCACGCCGGCGCGCTGCATGAAGAGCTCGGTCGCGAGATGCGGCACGGTGCCGTTGCCCGCGGTCGCATAGTTCAGCTCGCCCGGGCGACGCCGCGCCGTCTCCACCAGCTCCGCCATGGTCGCGATCGGCAGGCGCGGATTGGCGATGACCAGCAGCGGGCCCGTCGTCAGCAGCGTGATCGGCGCCAGCGCCGCGGGATCGTAGCCGAGGTCGCGATAGAGGAACTGGTTGATCACCAGCGGCGAGGCCGCGTTCAGCACCAGCGTGTGACCGTCGGGGGCGGATTGCGCGACCGCGCGCGTGCCGAGGTTGCCGCCGGCGCCGGCGCGGTTCTCGATCACCACGGGCTGGCCGAGCGCCGCGGCGACGGGATCGGCGAGCAGACGCGCGACGACATCCGTCGGGCCACCCGCGCCGAAGGGCACGATGACGCGGATCGGACGGTCCGGCATCCAGGCCTGCGCACGGGCCAGCGAGGGTAGCGCGAGCGAGGCGGCGATCAGCGTACGGCGGCGCATCGTGTCACTCCGGCTGGATGCGGGCCGCGGCGACGAGGTCGCGGTTGCGCGGGATCTCGGCGGCGATGAGGCGCGCGAAGGCGTCCGGCGTCTCGTTCAGCGGCGTCAGGCCGACGGCCGCCATGCGCTGGACATTGGCGGGATCGTTCGCCGCCTGGTTCACGGCCGCGTTGAGCCGCGCGACCTGGTCCGACGGCAGGCCGCGCGGACCCCACAGGCCGCACCAACCCTCATAGACGAGGTCGGGGAAGCCGGCCTCGGCCAGCGTCGGCACGTCGGGCAGCACGGATTCACGACGCGCGGAGGTCACGGCAAAGGCGCGCGCGCGCCCGTCGCGTACCAGCGGCAGCGCCGGGCCGAGCGGCGCGATGAAGAGGCTGACCGCACCCGAGATCAGGTCGTTGATGGCCGGTCCGGTGCCGCGGTAGGAGACGAAGGTCGCCTCGATGCCGAGCTTCTGCCACAGCGCCGCGGTGGCGAGCTGCCCGACCGATCCCAGCGAGGATCCCGCGAAGGAGAATTGCTGCGGCGTGCGCCGGATGGCCTCCAGCAGCGCGGCCAGGTTCACCTGCGGCAGCTGCGCGCCGCCGATCATGACATAAGGGATGGAGACGGTGCGCGCGACGGGCGTGAGGTCGGCCTGCAGATCGAAGGGCACGTTGCGCTGCACGAAGGGCAGCACCGTCAGCACCTCGTTGGAATAGAGCAGCGTGGTGCCATCCGGCGCGCTCCGCGCCACGGCCTCGGCGCCGACCGCGCCGTTGGCGCCGGAGCGATTCTCGATCACCCAGGTCTGGCCGAGGATCTCCGCGCTGCGCGGCGCGATGATGCGGCCCGTGAGGTCGGTCGTGCCGCCCGGCGGATAGGGCACGACGAGGCGCACCTGGCGCTGCTGCGCGACCGCGGGCGCGGCGACCGCCGCGGCGGCCAGCGACAGCACGCCGCGTCGGGTGATGGTGGGCGTCACGTCGTTCCCTCCCGTCCTTTCCTCCCCGCTCTTCCATTTCCCTCCACCGAACGCAGGGGAGGGTCAGGGTGGGGGCATCGTTCAGTACGCGCTCATCCTCCGCACCCGCCCCGGCCGTCCCCCGCTTGCGGGGGAGGCAGAGGAAGGGCAGGAAGGTCAATCTTCAATCCGGCCAGGCTTCCAGCAGGTCCACGGGATCGCCGTAGCGCTTCGCCATCTCCACCACGCTCTCGTCACGCAGCGATTCCAGGAAGCCGTCGGTGATCAGCGGCGTGTTCCCCGCGTGCACGGTGCTGTCGAAGGCGACGAGATCCATGTGGACCGGCGGCTCCTCCCATTCCGGCATGACGCGGCGGATGTAGTCGCAGGGCTTGATGAGGTCGATGCCGTAATGCAGGGCGCCCGGGCTGTTCGATCCCGCGGGATAGATGCCGCGCCGCGGCGCCTTCGGGTTGAAGCCGCAGCCCAACTCGATCAGCCGTCCGCCGACCAGCATGTCGCGCAGGATGCCGGCGAGCTTCGTATCGCCCAAGACTTCCGTGATCCGGTCATCCCTGAAGACCACGCCCACGCGCTCCTCGAAGGGGCGTTCGAAGCCGACGGCCCATTCGGGATAGACGACGCCGTTGACCGGGACAATCAGCTCCTCGTCATCGTTGACGCTGGTGCGGTCGTAAAGGTTCGGGCCGTGCGTCGGCATGAAGTGGACGTAGCTGCCGGGCTCCTCCGGCGTCATCCTGCCGCGCCAGCGGTTGGACTTCAGCTGGTTGTCGCGCATCCCGGCCGTGAAGCGGATGGTCAGGTCCGTGCCGCGCGGGTCGGCGAAGTGCAGGTCGAAATCCTGGCCCTTGGGATAGCGCGCGGCGGTGCCGCGGATGATCTCGCCCACGATGTCGATGGGAAACCGCGCCTGCGGCGTCTTCAGCAGATCGAGGTTGCGGAAATAGGTGATCTTCACCCAGCGCTGGCCCTTCTTGCGCAGCGCGATGCAGAAGGGATCGATGATCGAGCAGAACCAGGTGGAGACGACGAAGCTCGCGCGTTCCAGGAGCGGCTTCACCTCCTCCGGCACGGCCAGCACCTGCGTCGTGTCGGCCATGTACACCACGGGCCGCACGCCGTTCGCACGCGCCAGGCCGCTGATCGCGGCGATCACCAGCGGGTCGAGGTTGCGGTCGGCGAGGAAGACCATGCGGTCGTCCGGCTTCGGACGGAAAGTGCGGGTGAAGTTCTCCAGCGCCTCGAAGTATTGGCCGGTGAGCACGGTCGGCAGCGTGCTCGGTTCGGGCAAACCCTGGCCGCGGAACGGCGCTCCGCCCTCCATCCGAAGTTCCTCCGCGAAAATGCTTCGTTGTCTAAGTATCTGCGGGCCGCGCGGTGGCAAGTCAAGCCGCGGGGGCTTCCAGCGTGACGAGCTCCGCGCCGTCTTCCACGAGGTCGCCGGCGGCGCAGCGGATGGCGGCGATCGTGCCGCCGGCAGGGGCGGTGATGCGCATCTGCACCTTCATCGCCTCGATCACCAGCAGCACGGCACCGCGCTCGACCTCATCGCCGGGCGCGACCAGCACCTGAAGCACGCGGCCCGGCATCGGCGCGATGACGCGCCCGCCGGCGCTGTCCGCGGCGCCCGAAGGTGCACGGGGGTCATCGTGGCGAAGTTCATGTGTTGCGCCGTCGAGAATGACGGACAGCGCATCGTTCTCGCGCAGCACGCGCGCGCGGATCGCGGCGCCGTCAAGGCGGAAGGCGAGCGCGTCGCCGTCCCAGCGCGCGCCGTCGACGCGGCCGGTGCCGTCGGGCAGGCCAAGCGTGGTCGCGGCGCCGAGATGGGCGCGGATCGTGAGGGAATCCTCGCCGCCGAACAGATGAAAGTCCTGCCAGCCTTCCCCGTTGAGCCGCCAGGCCGTGGCGAGACCCCAGGGCGAATGCGGATCGGCGGGATCGATGACGGGCTCGTCGCGCAGCAGGCGGAGCACGGCGGCGGCGAGGGCAGCGCGCGGCGCGGCGCCGGCCAGCGCGAGCAGATCGGGGTGCCGCGCGATGAAGCCGGTGTCGAGATCGGCTTGCGCGAAGCCCGGGCTCGCGGCGATGGCGCGCAACAGAGGCAGGTTGGTACGGACGCCCGCAACCTCGGTCTGCGTCAGCGCGCGCAGCAGGCGGCGACGCGCGGCCTCGCGATCCGGGCCATGCGCGATGATCTTGGCGACCATGGGGTCGTAGTGGATGGGGATCGCATCGCCGGTGCGCACCCCGGCATCGACACGGATGCCCTCGCCCGTCGGCAGCGCCAGATGCTTCAGCGTGCCGACCGACGGCGCGAAGTCGCGCGAGGGATCCTCGGCATAGAGACGGACCTCGATCGCATGGCCGGTGATGCCGGGCTGCGTCGTGGGCAGGGGCTCGCCGGCGGCGACGCGAAGCTGCCATTCCACGAGGTCGAGACCCGTGATCGCCTCGGTCACGGGATGCTCGACCTGCAGGCGGGTGTTCATCTCCATGAAGGCGAAGGTGTCGCCTTCCGATATGAACTCGACGGTGCCCGCGCCGACATAGCCGATGGCGCGCGCGGCGTCGCAGGCGGCCTCGCCCATTGCGGCGCGGCGTTCGGCCGTCATGCCGGGCGCCGGCGCTTCCTCCACCACCTTCTGGTGACGGCGCTGGATGGAGCAGTCACGCTCGAACAGCGAGACGACGTTGCAGTGGGTGTCCGCGAAGACCTGGATCTCGATGTGGCGCGGTTTGGTGAGGTAGCGCTCGAGCAGCAGGCGGTCGTCGCCGAAGGCCGACGCGGCTTCTCCGCGCGCGAGCGCGATGGCCTCGTCGAGTTCGGCGGCGTCGCGCGCGATCTTCATCCCCTTTCCGCCGCCGCCGGCGCTGGCCTTCACCAGGATAGGGAAGCCGATGCGCGCGGCGGACGCGCGCAGGGTCGCGTCGGACTGGTCCTCGCCGTGATAGCCGGGGACGAGCGGCACGCCGGCCTGCTCCATCAGCGCCTTCGCCGCGGCCTTGCTGCCCATGGCGCGGATCGCGGATGGCGGCGGTCCCACGAAAACGATGCCGGCGGCGGCGCAGGCCTCAGCAAAGTCGGGGTTTTCCGACAGGAAGCCGTAGCCGGGATGAATGGCCTCGGCGCCGGTCGCGCGGGCGGCGTCGATCAGCGCGGGGACGGACAAGTAGCTCTCGCGTGCCGGGGCCGGGCCGATGCGGATCGCGGCGTCGGCCATGGCGACATGCATCGCCTCGGCATCGGCGTCGGAGAAGACGGCGATGGTGCGCAGGCCCATGCGTCGGGCCGTGCGGATCACGCGGCACGCGATCTCGCCGCGGTTGGCGATGAGGAGGGTGGCGAAAGTCATCGAAGCGCTTGCCCCCTCCCCCACCCTCCCCCGCGACTGCGGGGGAGAGAGCAGGCCACAGCGCATTGCGCCTCTTCCCCCCTCGCGGTCGCGGGGGAGGGATGGGGAGGGGGCAAAGGCGCGATCAACAAGATGTCCCTCACGTCCGGAACACCCCGAACCGCGGCTCGCCGTCCCAGCCCGCGACCGGGTTGTTGCGCGCCGCGGACAGGCACAGCGCGAGCACCATCCGCGTATCCTCGGGCGCGATCACGCCGTCGTCCCATAGCCGCGCGCTGGCATAGGTCGGATTGCCCTGCGCCTCGTACTGCGCCTCGATCGGGGCCTTGAAACTGGCCTCCTCCTCCGGCGGCCAGGTGCCGCCCTTGGCCTCGATCGCGTCGCGGCGGATCTGCGCAAGGACGGACGCGGCCTGGGTGCCGCCCATCACCGAGATCCGGGCATTCGGCCACATGAAGAGGAATCGCGGCGCATAGGCGCGGCCACACATGCCGTAGTTGCCCGCGCCGAAGCTGCCGCCGACGATCACCGTGAACTTTGGCACGCGCGCGGTCGCGACGGCGGTCACCATCTTCGCGCCGTCCTTCGCGATGCCGCCGGCCTCGTACTTCCGTCCCACCATGAAGCCCGTGATGTTCTGCAGGAAGACCAGAGGGATGCCGCGCTGGTCGCAGAGTTCGATGAAATGCGCGCCTTTCTGCGCGCTCTCGCTGAACAGCACGCCGTTGTTGGCAACGATGCCAACGCGGTAGCCCCAGATCCGCGCGAATCCCGTGACCAGCGTCGGGCCATAGAGCGGCTTGAACTCGTCGAACTCGCTGCCGTCCACGATGCGGGCGATGACCTCGCGCGCGTCATAGGGCTCCCGGATGTCGGCGGGGATGACGCCGTTCACGCCGTCATAAAGGGGCGCGCGCGGCGCCACGGGGTCGTCCAGCCCCGCGGGCTTGCCGCGGTTCAACCCGGCGACGATACGCCGCGCCAGGCCCAGCGCATGCGCGTCGCTCTCCGCCAGGTGATCCGTCACGCCGGAGGTCCGGCTGTGCAGGTCGCCGCCGCCGAGATCCTCGGCGCTCACGACCTCGCCCGTCGCGGCCTTCACTAGCGGGGGGCCCGCGAGGAAGATCGTGCCCTGGTTGCGCACGATGATGGCCTGGTCGGACATCGCCGGGACATAGGCGCCGCCGGCGGTGCAGCTTCCCATCACCACCGCGATCTGCGAGACGCCGAGCGAGGACATGCGCGCCTGGTTGAAGAAGATGCGGCCGAAATGGTCGCGGTCGGGGAAGACCTCGTCCTGGTTCGGCAGGTTCGCGCCCCCGCTGTCCACGAGGTAGAGGCAGGGCAGCCGGTTGGCCTCCGCGATCTCCTGCGCGCGCAGGTGCTTCTTAACTGTCATGGGGTAGTAGGTGCCGCCCTTCACCGTCGCATCGTTGGCAACGATGACGCATTCCCGCCCGCTCACGCGGCCGATGCCGGTGATGATGCCGGCGGCGGGGATCTCCTCCCCGTACAGCCCCTGGGCCGCGAGCTGGCTGAACTCCAGGAAGGGCGAGGCGGGGTCGATCAGGGTGCGGATGCGCTCGCGCGGCAGCAGCTTGCCGCGGGAGAGATGGCGCTGACGCGCGACCTCCCCGCCGCCTTCGCGGATGCGGTCCACGGTGGCGCGGAGCTCGGCGACCAGCGCCTGCATCGCGGCGGCGTTGGCCCGATAGGCGTCGGAGCGCGGATCGGCTGTCGTGGCGAGGATGGCCATATCAGGAGATCAGCCGGTTTCGTGCAGGAAATCCAGCAGGGCGCGCGTCACGGCCTGCGGCCGTTCCTGCTGTACCCAGTGGCCGGCGCCCTCGATCAGGCGGACGCCGCGCATGTCGGTGCAGGCTTCCCCCTGCATCCGTCGCAGCGCGCCGGGGACCTGGTGGATGCCCCAGTCCTGGGCGCCAGCAACGAAGAGGCTCGGGACCTCGATCCGCCGGCCGCTGAAGAGCCGCAGCTCCTGCGCGTTCCCGCCGCCGGTCTGGCAGCGGTACCAGTGCAGCCCGCCCTGGAAGCCGGTGCGCGCGTATTCCGAGGCGTAGGTCGCGAGCTCGGCATCCGGCAGCCAGCGGCAGGAAGCGACCTGCGCGAGCGACGGCATGTGCGGCGCGACGGTCTCCGCCATCGTCTCGTCGCGGTGCATGACGTAGTAGGTCGGGAGCTTGGCGAGTTCCCCGGCCGTCCAGCCCTTGAGCTCATACGGCGTGTTGTCCGGCCAGTCCGCGGATTTGTGGTGGTAGTAGGCGCGCAGGAAGTCGTGCAGGCCCTGCGGCGCGCGCAGCATGTCGTGGTTGGCGGGGCGCGTCGCATAGTACCACTGATAATGCTTGCGCGGCGGGTGCAGCGCGGCCAGGTCGTCATGCACGGTGTCGCGCGGCGCGGGGTCCCAGGACGGCGCACCGGCAAAGGGCGAGCTCATCATCACCACGCGCGGGAAGACATCGGGCCGGATCAGCGCGCAGCAGGCCGCGACGGGCGAGCCGAAATCATGCCCGATCACGGCGTGGACGCGAGGAATCCGCAGGGCATGCAGCAGCGCCAACTGGTCGCGCACCAGGTTCGGCATGCTGAAGGCCGCGAGCTCCGCGTCGTACCCCGCGTCCCACCCCGTGGTGCGGCCATAGCCCCGCTGGTCCGGCGCGACGACGCGAAAGCCGGCCCCGGCGAGCGCGGGCATCACCTTGCGCCAGGAATACGCGAGCTCGGGGAAGCCGTGCAGCAGCAGCAGCACGGGATCGCCGGCGCGCCCGACTTCCAACACATGCATCTCGAGCCCGTTCACGCCGGCGAGGAGGCGTGCGGTGATCCCATCGGGAAGGCCGCCGAGCGGGTCCATGCCTCTTTCCATCCTCCCTTTGCGGGAACAGAGTCGCCCCGACGCATCGGGGGAGCAAGCGGCATGTGGACCGCCCGCACCATCATCCATAACGGCCGCGCGATCCCCTTCGGCGAGGCGAGCATCCACCCGCTTGCGCTCGGCGTCGCCTTCGGCATCGCGGTGTTTGAGGGGTTGCGCGCCTACCGCCATCCTTCCGGCGGCTTCACGGTGTTCAGGCTGGAGGAGCATCTGGATCGCCTCGCGCAGGGCATGAAGGTGCTGCGCTTCGACGACCCGCCGCCGAAGGACGTGCTGCGGAACGCCGTGCTCGATGCGGTCCGGCTGAACGAGCCCGACGACGACGCCTATCTGCGGGTCCAGGTGCAGATCGAGGGCATGGGCATGATGGCGACGACCGGCCCGGTCGGCTGGATCGCGGCGGCGCTGCCGCGCGAGCGCAGCCGGAAATTCGCGACGGGGCTGGCGGCGGCGGTGTCGTCCTGGACGCGGCTGCCGGACAACGCGATGCCGCCGCGGGTGAAGGCGAGCGCGAACTACCACGCCTCGCGCCTCGCGACGCTGCAGGCCAGGGCGGATGGCTACGACAGCGCGATCCTGCTGACGCAGCGCGGCAAGGTCAGCGAGGCCGCGGCGGCCTGCCTGTTCCTGCTCCGCGACGGCGTGCTGGTCACGCCGAGCCGCTCCAGCGACATCCTGGAGAGCATCACGCGCGGAACGGTGATCACGCTGGCGCGCGAACTCGGCGTGCCGGTCGAGGAGCGCGAGGTGGACCGGACCGAACTCTATGTCGCCGAGGAGGTGTTCCTCTGCGGCACCGGGCAGGAGCTTGTGGCGGTGACCAGCGTGGACCGCCTGCCCGTCGGCGACGGCGCGCCGGGCGCGGTCACGAAGCGGCTGCAGGCCGCGTATGAGGCCGTGGTGCGCGGCACCACGGACGCGCATCCGGAGTGGCGGACGCCGGTCTAGCGGACTTCCACCACCAGGTTCAGCGGGGCGTCGCAGGTCGCGCGCGCGCCCGGCGGGATCACGAGCGTGCTCTCGCGTTCCTCCACCAGCGCGGGGCCAGTCACGACGTCGCCTGGCTTCAGCACGGCGCGGTCCAGCACGGCCGCCTCCACGAACCGGCCGCCGAAATACGCGGCCCGCGTGCCGCGCGACGCGGTACCGGAGGGCGACGACGCGGCGGCGAGGTCGAGCCTCGGCGTCGGTCCGCTCACCGTCACGCGCCAGCCCACGCATTCCACGGGCAGCGCCGGCTCCGTGCGGCCGTAGAGGCGCCTGTACTCCGCCTCGAAGGCCGAGCGGATCGCGTCGCGGTCGAGCGTCGCGACGTCCGCCTCGACCTGGTAGCCCTGGCCGGCATAGCGCATGGCGACGCGCACGCGCGTCTCCGCGGCGTCCACGCCGGCCTGCGCGACCAGCGCGCGGCCTTCGGCCTCCATTTCCGCCAGCATGGCGCGCAGCGCATCGAGATCGAGCGTCGCGAGCGGCGCGACCAGGCCGCGCAGCAGCGCGAAGCTGATCGGGGCAGCAAGGAAGCCGAAGGCCGAGGCGACGCCCGCGCCGGCCGGCACGACCAGCGTAGCGATGCCAAGTTTTCGGGCGACCTCTACCGCGTGCACGGGGCCGGCGCCGCCGATCGGGACGAGGGTGTAGCCCTCGATGCGACGCGCCTTCTCCAGCGCATGGATCGCGGCGGCCTGGGCCATGGCGGTGTTGACGGTCTCGTGCACGGCCCAGGCGGCCTCGACCGGCGACAGGCCGAGCGGCATGCCGAGGCGATCGCGCACCGCGGCTTCCGCGGCGGCGACGTCGAGCTTCATCGCGCCGCCGAGGAAGCTGCCGGGCGCGAGATAGCCCAGCAGCAGGTCGCAATCCGTGACGGTGGGCTCGCGCCCGCCCAGGCCGTAGCAGGCCGGACCGGGATCGCTGCCGGAGCTGTCCGGGCCGACCTTCACCAGGCCCAGCGCGTCCACGCGCGCGACGGAGCCGCCGCCCGCGCCGATCTCGATCATCTCGACCACCGGCACCTTGAGCGGCAGGCCGCTACCCCTGCGGAACCGGTCGGTCCGGGCCACCTCGAAATCGAGGCTACGCGCGGGCTGGCCGGCATCGATCAGCGCGGCCTTGGCTGTGGTGCCGCCCATGTCGAAGCAGAGGATGTCGGGCGCCTTCGCGCTTTCGCCGATCACGCGCGCGGCCTGCACGCCGCCGGCGGGGCCGGACTGCACCAGGCGGATCGGATGCCGCGCCGCGACGTCGCGCGCCACGGTGCCGCCGTCGGAGAGCATGAGGAAGAGCGGGCCCTTCAGGCCGGCGGCGCGCAGCCCCTCGTCCAGCCGCGCGAGGTAGCGCGCGAAGACCGGCAGCACATAGGCGTTGGCGATCGTCGTGCTACCGCGCTCATACTCGCCGATCTCCGGCACCAGCTCGGCGGAGAGGCAGACCGCGAGCTCAGGCGCTTCCTCGGCGGCGAGCTCGGCGAGGCGGCGTTCATGCGCGGGGTTGACGAAGGCGTGCAGCAGGCAGGCCGCGATCGCCTGCACGCCGGCGTCGCGCAGCGCGCGAATTGCGGCGCGGGCGGCGGCTTCGTCGAGCGCTTCGCGAACGCTTCCGTCGGGCGCCAGGCGTTCCGGCACGTCCAGCCGCAGGCGCCGCGGCACCAGCGGGTCGGGGCGGCGCATGAAGAGGTCGTAGGTGTCGTGGCGAAGCTCCGTGCCGATTTCCTGCACGTCGCGGAAGCCGCGCGTCGTCAGGAAGCCGGTCGGGACGCCGCGGCGCTCGATCAGCGCATTGGCGACCAGCGTCGTGCCATGGATAACGTGGCGGACCTGATCCGGCGCGACGCCGTGCTGCGTCAGCAGTCCGGTGATGCCGTCCAGCACGGCCTGTTCCGGCGCGTGCGGCGTGGTCAGGACCTTGCCGTTAAGGAGCCTTCCATCGCGCGTGTCGAGCATCACGAGATCTGTGAAGGTGCCGCCGATGTCGACGCCGATGCGCCAAGGGGACATGGCTTGGGCGGTCATGTCAGGTCAGAGGCTCCCTCCCCGCCCTCCCCCGCAACAGCGGGGGAGGGAGAAGTCGGCGCGCGCTCTTTGCCCCCTCCCCCGCTGTTGCGGGAGAGAGATGGGGAGGGGGCCGGGCGCATCACACGTACCCCTCCGCCGCATCCCTGTCGCGATCGGCGGCGCTGCGCTGCGTCGGATCGCCGAAGCCGCCGCCGCCCGGCGTCTCGAAGGTGATGGTGTCGCCGGGCTGCAGGACGATGCGGGCCTTGGCCGCGACCGGCTTGCCGTTGAGGAGGTCCCTGCCCCCGCGCCCCGCGCCGCCGCCGAGCAGGCCGCGCGGGGGATGCTGGACGCGTTCATGGCGATAGGTCGCGGTGACGGCAGTGTCGCCCACGACGGTGAATCCGATGCGCTGGCCCAGGCCCCCGCGCCGCGCGCCGTCGCCGCCACTGCCGGCGATCAGCGACTTCTCCGTGATCAGCATCGGCACGGCGTTCTCGAACTGCTCGACCGGTTGCGTCGCGACGTTGGAGGGGAAGGACAGGCAGGACGCGCCGTCATGCGACGCTGCGGCGCCGTGGCCGCCGTTCATGAAGAACATGCGCACGAAGCGCCGTCCGTCCTTCTCGCCCGTGAAATAGACGTTCCAGAGCGGGCTGCCGGACTCCGCAATGACGCGGTCCGGCATCAGCCGCCCGAGCGCCGCCAGCACCAGCATCGGGAGGTAATGGCCCGTCAGGTGCCGCCCCCAGACCGGCGCGGGGCGGCGCGGATTCACGATGCTGCCTTCCGGCGCAATCAGCTCGATCGGCCGGAAGCTGCCGTCGTTGTTGGGCGTCGCGGGATCGAAGGCGCATTTCACGGCGTAGTTGGAATAGGCGCGCGTGAAGTTCAGCGGCGAGTTCACGGGACGGGCGATCTGCGCGTCGGTGCCGGTGAAATCCAGCAGGATGCGCTCGCCCTGGACGGCGAGCCGCAGGCGGATGGTCACGGGATGCTCGAAGCCGTCCGCGGTGACCTCGTCAATGACCTCTCCGTCCGGCACGGCAGCAATGGCGGCGCTCATCGCGCGTTCGGATCTCGTGAAAATCTCCTCGGCGAGCGGATCGAGGCCGGCTATGCCTTCCTCATCCAGGATGCGGAACAGGCGCGGCTCTGCCTGGTCGTACATCGCGAGCTGCGCGCGGATGTCGCCCAGCGCCTCCTCGGGCTGGCGGAGATTGGCTTCGAGGAACGCGACGACGTCCTCGTTCTCCTCGCCGGCGCGCAGGATCCTCGCGACGGGGATGGTCAGGCCTTCCTCCCAGGAATCGCGCGCGTCCACCGACGGGGCGCCGCCGATGTCGGTGCAGTGGAAGGTGCTGCCGATCCAGGCCGCGATGTGCCCCTGCCGGAACAGCGGCTTGACCATGGTGATGTCGTTGAGATGGCCGGTGCCGTGGTAGCCGTCGTTCGAGATCAGCACGTCGCCCGGTCGCAGCGTCGCCGCGGGATAGCGCCGCAGCATGACCGCGAGGGTGCGCGGCATGGTGCCGACGAAGCTCGGCACGGAGCGGCTGGACTGCGCGACCTGGCGGCCCGCGCTGTCCATCAGCCCGACCGCCATGTCCCAGTTGTCGCGCACGACAGAGGAGAAGGAGGTGCGGACGAAGCTTTCCGCCGCCTCGTCCATCAGGCCGCAGAGACGCGCCCATGCGGTGCCGAGGCGGAGTGCGGGTATCGTCATCCCCGCATCGCCTGCAGCTGGGCGGGATAGCCGCCGGGTTCGACATGCACATCGACCAGTGACGGGCCATCATGCGCGAAGGCGGCGCGCAGGGCGGCGCGATACGCCGCGGGATCGCGCGCGGAAAATCCCTTCACGCCGAAGCCTTCGGCGACCTTGGCGAAGTCCGGCCGGTCCCAGCGCACGCCCTCGGGCGCCAGCTGGCGCTGCTGCTGCTTGACGTCGATCAGCGACAGCGATCCGTCGTTCAGCACGATGGTGACCAGACGCGCCTTTGCCGCCGCGGCCGTCGCCAGCTCTCCCGCTACCATCATCAGGCCTCCGTCGCCGGTGATCGCGACGGCGCCGCGCGCGGGATCGTGCAGCGCCGCGGCGATGCCCGCGGGCAGCGCATAACCCATGCTCGCCAGGCCGTTCGAGATCAGCAGGTCGCGCGGCCGGTCGCAGCGCCAGAAGGCGGTGGCGCTGAACATGTGCGCGCCGGCATCCACCGTCACCCGCGGGTCGCGCCCAGCCTCGCGCGCCACCTCCTGCGCGATCCCGGCGATCGCGGGCGGCGCGACGCCGCCATCCCCGCGCCAGGCCAGCGAGGCCAGCGCGGCGTCGCGCAGTCCCGCGATCTCCGCGGCGGTCCAGCCGCCGGCCCGGGCGGCCTCCCGCAGCATTGCCAGGGAGTGCGCGATCGGCCCGTGCAGCGACGCCGCGGGCTCGACATAGCGCACGGGATGCCCGCCGAGCGCGACGTCCAGCACCCGCGCCCCGTAGGGCCAGGGCTGCAGGATCAACTCCACGGGGTCGAGGCCGACGGTCACGATCAGGTCGGCCCGCGACATGACGGGCCCTTCCAGCGCGCCGCCGGTGAAGATGCCGGCATGCAGCGCATGCCCGTCGGGCAGCACGCCTTTCGCCTTGTAGGTAACGAGGACCGGCGCGCCGAGCGCCTCGGCCAGGTCGCGCAGCGCCGCGGCGGCGATCCCGTCGGCGGCTTCAAGCCCCGCGACCAGCACGGGCCGTGTCGCGTGTGCGAGGAGGCCGAGCGCGGCCGCGGGATCCACCATGGGCGGGGCAGCCGCGCGCGCCGGCCGCTGCTCCCCCGGCGGCCGCCGCGCGGCCTCTCCCGTCAGGTCGAGATGCACCGCGCGCCGGCGGTCCTGCGCGAGGTCCAGCAGCGCCGCCGCCTCCGCCGCCGGCGCCTCGCCCTCCGCGCGCGCATAGGCCGCGACGAAAGCCGCGCTCGCCTGCTTCTGGTCGAAGACCTGGTGCGTCACCCAGCCCAGTTGCCTCGGCGTGAAGCCGTCGGACACCAGCATGACCGGTGCGCGCTCCAGGCTCGCGCAGGCGAGCGCGTTCAGCGCGTTGCCGAGGCCGGGGCCCTTGGTCGTGAGGAACACGCCTGGCGCGCCGGTCAACTCGGCATCGGCGATCGCCGCCATGCCCGCCGCGCCCTCGTGCCTCGTCAACACGAAGGAGAGGCCGAAGCGCGGCATGGCCGCGATCAGGTCCAGCGACGAACCGCCGCCCGGCACGCCCCAGATGCGCCTGGTGCCGCGCCGCGCGAGGTCCGCCAGTAGCGCCTCCGCCACCGTGCGAGCGTCGCCGCCATCCCGGCCATCCCGCATCGCATCCTCCGCAACCCGCGGCGCTGTCATGCCATGCGCAAGGCGGGCTTGCCAGGGCACCCGGGTCGGCCTTGCATGGCCCCGTGCAGAGGGAGCGGACCATGTCTTTCGCGGGCAAGCGCGTGCTGGTTGCGGGCGGCAGCAAGGGGATTGGGCGCAGCGTCGCGCTGGCCTTCGCGGAGCGCGGCGCGTCCGTCTCGATCTGCGCGCGCGGTGCGGAGGCGCTGGAGAGGACGCGCGCCGAGATCGCGGCGCAGGGCGTCACCGCCCATGCGGTGCCGACCGACCTGGCCGAGGGCAGGGAGGTCACGCGCTGGGTGGTGCAGGCTGCGGCGGCGCTCGGCGGCGTAGACGTGCTGGTGAACAACGCCTCGGGCTTCGGCGCCCGCGACACGGAGGAGGACTGGGCGCGCGGCCTCAACGTGGACGTGATGGCGACGGTGCGCGCATCGCGCGCCGCGGGCGAGTTCCTCCGCGCGTCCAAGGGCTCGATCGTCAACGTCACCTCGATCTCGGGCTTTCGCCCGTCGCTGCGCACGCCGGCCTATGCGGCGGTGAAGGCGCTGCTGGTGAACTACACGGCGAGCCAGGCCGCCGCCTTCGCGCCGGACGGCGTGCGGGTGAACGCGGTGGCGCCGGGCTCGATCGAGTTCCCGGGCGGCAGCTGGGAACAGCGCAGGACGAGCGACCCCGCGCTCTACGGCCGCATCCTCGACTCCATCCCCTTCGGCCGGCTCGGCACCCCGGAGGAGGTCGCCGAGGTCGTGCTGTTCCTGGCGAGCCCGGCCGCGCGCTGGGTCACGGGACAGACGATCATCGTGGATGGCGGGCAGCTACTGGGATGAAGGCGGGACGGTTCTGTTTCGTGTGTGACGGGTCGGCCGTCACACACGCAACCTGATTCCCCCGCGCGCGCCATCGCGACGAAACAGGACCACGGCAGAAGGCGGGAACCCCAAGTCACGGAGGAGATCCCGCCATGAACCGCATCCCGCTCCTGTTCCTCGTCGCCGCGGCGTCCTGCCTGGTCTGCGGCGTCGCGCTCGGCATCGGCATGGGCATCGCGCATGACTTCCAGCTGGCGCCGGTGCATGCGCACACGAACCTCGTGGGCTGGGCGTCGCTGTCGCTGATGGGGCTGACCTTCCGGGCCTGGCCCGAACTGGCGGAGGGCAGGCTCGCCGTCACGCAGTTCGTGATGTCGGCGGGATCGGCGATCTGCTTCCCGCCCGGCATCTACCTCGCGGTGATGCACGAGCAGCCCGTGGTCGCGATCGTGGCGGGCATCGTGTGGTTCGCCGGCGCGCTGCTCTTCCTCGGGCGGCTGGTGCACCTGCTGCTGGCCGGTGCGCCGCGCCGGGCGCCGGCGATGATCGCCGCGGAGTAGAACGCGATCTGCTCTACTGCACGCCGACGACGCGCCAGGTGGTCTCCTGGCCCTCCGGCGCGACAAGGGTGAGCACGGCGCCGGGCCTGAGCCCGGCCTCGGCATGCAGCAGGCGATGGGCCGGCGCGTCGGGATCGCGCGCGCCGGAGAAGAAGCGGAGCTGCCAGCCCTCGTCGTCATGCGCGACGTCGCCGGTCTCGGGCTCGGCGCCGTCCGTCCACCGGGTGGCGGGCCACACCTTGGGGTCTTCGAACCACGCCCGCAGGTCCGGCGCGCCCTGCGCGTCCAGCGCGATGGCGAACTCGATCCGACCCGGCGCTCCCGCGGTGTCGGCGGGATCCCAGGCCCGCGCCAGCGTCACCGTCACCAGCCTCGCGGCCGTCATGCCTGCTCCTTGCCGTCCGGCTGCCATCCAACGCGGCGCCGCATGCGCCGGTTCAGATCGCCACCCGCACGCCCAGTTCGACCACGCGGTCGGACGGGATGCGGAAGAACTCCGTCGCCGAAATCGCATTCCGGCTGAGCAGGGTGAAGATCCACTGGCGCCAGCGTGACATCTTGGGCACGGCGGCGGCCACGACGGTCTCGCGGCCCAGGAAGTAGCTGGCCTGCATCGGTTCGAACGCGACGCCGACCTCGCGCAGCGCCTCGAGCTCCTTCGGGATGTCCGGGCTTTCCTGGAAGCCGTAGCGCAGCATGACGCGGTGGATGTTGGGCGCAAGCTCGGTCACCGCGCGCCGGTTCTCGACGCGGGGGACGTCCTCGTTCTGGACGGTGACGAACAGAACGCGCTCATGCAGGACCTTGTTGTGCTTGAGGTTGTGCAGCAGCGCGCCGGGCACGAAATCCTCCTGCCCGGTCATGAAGACAGCGATGCCGGGCACGCGCACCGTGCGGCTCTGCGGCAGGCGGGCGATGAAGGATTTCAGCGGCAGGCTGTCCTGGCGGAAGCGGGCGAAAAGAAGCTCCCGACCCTGCTTCCAGGTCAGCATGAGCGTGAAGGTCAGGATGCCGAGGATCAGCGGCACGTACCCGCCTTGCGGGATCTTCAGCGCGGTGGACACGAAGTAGGACGCGTCGAGCAGCAGCAGTGGGCCGAAGACGCCGCCAACCAGCGCCGCGGGCCAGTTGAACATGCGGCGGAACACCAGCAGCGCGAGGCAGGAGGTGCAGAGGAAGGTGCCCGTCACCGCGAGCCCGTAGGCCGCTGCCAGGCTGTCGGAATCCTTGAAGGTCACGGTCAGGATGATGACACCGATCAGCAGCATCATGTTGACCTGGGGCATGTAGATTTGGCCCTGCTCGGTCTCGCTGGTGTGGACGACCTGCAGCCGCGGCAGGAAGCCGAGCTGCACGCATTGCCGCGCGATGGAGAAGGCGCCGGAGATCATCGCCTGGCTCGCGATGATGGTCGCCATGGTCGCGAGAACAACCAGCGGCAGGCGAAACCACTCAGGCGCGAGGAGGAAGAAGGGATTCTCGATCGCCTCGGGGTCGGACAGCATCAGCGCCCCCTGGCCGAGGTAGTTGAGCGTCAGCGCCGGCAGCACGAAGAACAGCCAGGCGAGCTGGATCGGCTTGCGGCCGAAATGCCCCATGTCGGCATAGAGCGCCTCGGCCCCCGTGACCGCGAGCACGACGGAGCCGAATGCGATGAAGGCCGCCAGCTGGTAATGCGCGCAGAAGACGATGGCGTGATGCGGCGAGATCGCGACCAGCACATGGGGATGCTTCACGAGCTCGATCAGCCCGAGCAGCCCGATCGTCGCGAAGAACACCGCCGTAATCGGCCCGAAATATCGCCCCAGGCTGCCGGTGCCGCGGTACTGCACGAGGAACAGGACGACCAGGATCACCACCGCGATCGGCACCACGATGCCGTCCAGCGCCGGCGAGATGACCTTCAAACCTTCCACCGCCGACAGCACCGAGATCGCGGGCGTGATGACGCCGTCGCCGAAGAAAAGCGACGCGCCCGCGATGCCGATCAGCGCGACGATCCACTTGCCGCGCTCGGTCCGCGCGCAGCGCTGCGCCAGCGCCATCAGCGCGAGGATCCCGCCTTCGCCCCGGTTGTCGGCGCGCAGGATGAAGGCGACGTACTTCACCGTCACCGTCAGGATCAGCGACCAGACGATCAGGGAGAGCAGGCCGAGGATCTCCCACTGCTCGATCCCGTCGCCGGAGAAATGCGTCATCGCGGCGCGGAAGGCGTAGAGCGGGCTGGTGCCGATGTCGCCATAGACGACGCCGAGCACGCCGATGAGGGCAGCCGCCGAGAGCTTTCGGTCGGCCGCGGAAGCATGGGTCAAGGTCGCGCTCCGGCAGCGGAACGCCGCAAGGCATACGGCCGGTTCCGCCCGCCGTGCAAGCGGCCGGCCGGGGCGACGCAGACAGATGATCGCGCGATGACGCTGCCGTCACCCATGGCAGCGTCCCGGCCGCCGCGCCTCAGTGCCCGCGCAGGATCTGCGACAGGAAGAGCTTCAGGCGGTCGGTCTGGGGGTTGGTGAAGATGCTCTCGGGCTCGCCCTGCTCCACGATCTCGCCGCGGTCCATGAAGACGACGCGGTCGGCAACCTGGCGGGCGAAGCCCATCTCATGCGTCACGCAGACCATGGTCATGCCCATCTCCGCCAGCATGACCATGGTGTCGAGCACCTCCTTAATCATCTCGGGGTCGAGGGCGGAGGTCGGCTCGTCGAACAGCATGATCTTGGGCTTCATGCAGAGCGCCCGCGCGATCGCGACGCGCTGCTGCTGGCCGCCTGAGAGCTGGCCGGGATACTTCATGGCCTGCTCGGGGATGCGCATGAGCTGGAGATAGCCGCGCGCCACCTCCTCGGCTTCCTTCTTCGGCATCCGGCGGACCCAGATCGGCGCCAGCGTGCAGTTGTCCAGCACGGTCAGATGCGGAAAGAGATTGAAGCTCTGGAACACCATGCCGACCTCGCGGCGGATCGCGTCCAGGCTGCGCAGGTCGTCGGTCAGCTCGATGCCGTCGACGATGATGTGTCCTTCCTGGTGCTGCTCGAGACGGTTGATGCAGCGGATCATGGTGGACTTGCCGGAACCCGACGGCCCGCAGACCACCACGCGTTCCCCGGTCGCGACCTGGAGGTTGATGTCGCGCAGCACGTGCAGCGCGCCGAACCACTTGTTCACGCTGTCCAGCACGATCGCCGGCGGCGCGTCCGCCTTCACCGCCGAGGCGACCGGCGCCGTCATCACCGATTCGCCCATCGTCATCTCGCTCATCGCAGGTCCCCGGTCCCGTTCGTGTTCATGGCGCCGTCCCCGTCAGCGGCGGCGATGGGCATTGAGGTCGCGCTCCAGCCCCTGGCTGTACTTCGACATCGCGAAGCAGAAGCAGAGGTAGATGATGCCGACCGTGACATAGACCTCAACGCCGAAGCCCTGCCAGGCCGGCTCGACGATCGCGGTCTTGCCCGCGGTCAGCAGGTCAAAGAGGCCGATGATCAGCACCAGCGAGGTGTCCTTGAAGAAGCCGATGAAGGTGTTGACCAGCGGCGGGATCACCAGGCGCAGCGCCTGCGGCAGGATGATCAGCCCGGTCTTCTGCCAGTAGGACAGGCCGAGCGCCTCCGCCGCCTCGTACTGGCCGCGCGGCAGGGTCTGCAGGCCGGCGCGCACGACCTCGGCCAGGTAGGCGCCGGCGAACAGCGTGATCGCGAGCTGCGCGCGCAGCAGCTTGTCGATGTTCATCCCTTCCGGAAGGAACAGCGGGAACATCACGCTCGCCATGAAGAGCAGCGAGATCAGCGGCACGCCGCGGATCAGCTCGACATAGAGCACGCAGAGCACCTTGATCGCCGGCAGCTTCGACCTCCGGCCGAGCGCCACCAGCACCGCCAGCGGGAAGGCCAGCGCCAGGCCGAAGGTGGACAGGATCAGCGTGATCGGCAGGCCGCCCCAGCGCTCCTGCGGGACATAGGGCAGGCCCAGGATGCCGCCCCACATCAGGATGCCGATGACGGTCAGCGTCACCACCCAGATCGGCACCAGCGTCCAGTTCCAGAAGCGCCGCATCGCCGAGACGATGTAGAGCCCGACGAAGAGCAGGCAGACCAGCGCCGGGCGCCAGTGCTGCTCATAGGGGTAGGTGCCGAAGAGGATGAAGCGGTGCTTTTCCGAGATCACCGCCCAGCAGGCGCCGACCCCCTTCATGTCGCGGCAGGTCTGGGTCTGCGGCTGGCCGTTCACCTGCGGCACCGACCAGACCGCGTTGACGAAGGCCCATTCGACGAAGCCGATGGTCCAGCGGACGATCAGGTAGCCCAGCAGCAGCGTGACCGCGGTGGACAGCCAAGAGCCGAACAGGTTCTGGCGCATCCAGGCGATCGGCCCGGTGGTGCGGATGGGGGCGCTGCGGGGTGCGGCTTCGGGCGCGCGGGTGGCGGCGTCCAGGGTGATGTCGCTCATGGCCTCAGCGCTCCACCAGCGCGATGCGCGCGTCGTGTTCGGCCATCGGCCGGACACGCAAGGGGCGATGACAACGCGCGGCCATACGCGTGACGGCTTGCGTCATGACGCTCACCTTTCCACCAGCGCGATGCGCGCGTCGTGCCCGGCCATCGGCCGGACACGCAAGGGGAGATGGCAACGCGCGGCAACATGCGTGACGGCTTGCGTCATGACGCTCACCTTTCCACCAGCGCGATGCGCGCGTTGTACCAGTTCATGAAGAGGCTGATGGACAGGCTGATCGTCAGGTAGACCAGCATGATGATCGCGATGCCCTCGATCGCCTGCCCTGTCTGGTTCAGCGTGGTGTTCGCGATGCTGACGATGTCCTGGTACCCGATCGCGACCGCGAGCGAGCTGTTCTTCGTCAGGTTCAGGTAGTTGGACGTCATCGGCGGGATGATGACGCGCAGCGCCTGCGGCAGAACGATCTGGCGCAGGATGTCGCCGCGCCGAAGCCCGAGCGCCTGCGCCGCCTCCCACTGGCCGTGCTGCACGGACTGGATGCCGGCGCGCACCACCTCGGCGATGAAGCCGGCGGTGTAGGTGACGAGGCCGAGCAGCAGGGCGAAGAATTCGGGGCTGACCGTGATGCCGCCGCGGAAGTTGAAGCCGCGCAGCGCGGGCACGTCGGGCGTGAACGGCGCGCCGAAGGCGGCCCAGACGGCCAGCGGGAGGCCGAGGATCAGGATCAGCGCCGCGGGCCAGACCTTGCGGGGCTGTCCGTCCCGGTACTGGCGCTCTCGCATCACCCGCGCATAGGCCCAGGTCATGCCGATGCCCGCGACCATCGCCAGCAACGTCCACCAATGCGCCGGCAGCCATTCGATGAAGGGCAGCTTCATGCCGCGGTTGGACAGGAAGACGCCGTCCACGGGGTTCAGCGCCTGGCGCGGCCCGGGCAGCGACTGGAGGATGGTGTACCAGAACAGCAGCTGGAGCAGCAGGGGCAGGTCGCGGATCACCTCGACATAGATCCCCGCCAGCTTCGACAGCAGCCAGTTGTTGGACAGGCGCGCGATGCCGATGGCCGTGCCGAGGATGGTCGCCAGCACGATGCCGATGACCGCGACCTTCAGCGTGTTCAGCACGCCGACGGTCAGGGCGCGGAGATAGGTGTCCGTGGGCTCGTAGGGGATCAGGCTCTCACCGATCGGCAGGCCGGCCTCGCGCTGGAGGAAGGCGAAGCCGGTCGCGATCCGCCGGACCTCGAGGTTGTGGACGGTGTTCGACCAGAGCCACCACACGACAGTGCCGACCAGGCCGACGACCAGGACCTGCCAGACGATGCCGCGCACCCGCTCGTCCCGCCAGGACAGGCGAAGCGGGCGTCTCGGTGGCCCCGCCGAGGCGAAGCGTGGATCGGCGGTCGATGACGACATGCGTCTACCCCATCAACGGCATGCACGTGCCGCATGAATGCTTGCGGCACGTGCAAAATCCTACCCCAGAATGGCAGGATGGGTGCAACTCATTGGTCACGTGCTGGTGCCGCCCCGGCTCCGACCTTCCTGGAGCCGGAAGGAGCAAGAACGGGGCCAGGGTCGCGCCCGGCCCCGGCCCGGCTCAGCGGAAGGGCGGGGAGTACTGCAGGCCACCCGCGTTCCACAACGCGTTCGGGCCGCGCTGGATGCCGATCGGCACCAGGTTGCGCTCGAAGATCTCGGCGTAGTTGCCGACGCCGCGGATCACGTTGAGGAGCCAGGCATTGTCCACCGACAGCATGCGGCCAAGGTCGCCGGACCGGCCGAGCATGCGCTGCACCTCGGGGTTCTGGTTGCCCTGCGCCTGCTGCTCGACATTCGCGGCGGTGATGCCGAGTTCCTCGGCGCCGACCAGGCCGAAATGCACCCAGCGGATCAGGTCGGCGAAGCGCTGGTCGCCCTGGCGCACCAGCGGGGCGAGCGGCTCCTTCGAGATGACGTCGGGCAGGATCGTGTAGTCCCGCGGATTGGACTGGGCCGAGCGGATCGCCGCCAGGCCCGAGACGTCGGTGGTATAGGCATCGCAACGGCCGGCGATGAAGGCCTGCACCACCTCCTCCAGCCGCTCGATGACGACGGGGGTGAAGCGCACGCGGGCGGCGCGCGCCCAATCCGTCAGGTTCTGCTCGGTGGTCGTGCCGGGCTGGACGCAGATCGTCGCCCCGTCGAGGTCGCGCGCGGTCCGCACCCCGGCCGAGGTCTTCACCATGAAGCCCTGGCCGTCGAAGAAGTTGATCGCGGCGAAGTCGAAGCCGAGCGAGGTGTCGCGCGACAGCGTCCAGGTCGTGTTGCGGCTGAGCACGTCCACTTCGCCGGATTGCAGCGCGGTGAAGCGGTTCTGCGCCGTGGTCGGCACCAGGCGCACCTTGTTCGGGTCGTTGAAGATCGCGAGGGCATAGGCGCGGCAGTAATCCACGTCGAAGCCGCGCCAGACGCCCTGGCTGTCGGGCTGGGCGAAGCCGGCCAGACCGGTGTTGACGCCGCAGATCAGCGTGCCGCGGGCGCGGATCGCGTCCAGCGTGGCGGCGGCGCCCGCCGGGGCCGCGGGCTGCTGCGCAAGGGCGGTTGTGGCCAGCCCGACGGCAAGGCCCAGTCCGGCCAGGGCGCGCCGGGCCACGCGATACGCGTTCATCGTGATGCCTCCTCCATGTACCCTCCCCGCCGCGCCGCTTCGCGGGCGGGAAAGGTTTCGTCATGAAGGGTCTTATTGGCGCAGCGTAAGGCCGGGCGTCAAACCGGTAAATCTTTCGTGGCAGGATCGCAATAAATGCGGTTGCACGCGCCTCGTCGCGCCTCCCTTCCGGGCGGCCTGTGGCGCAGCCCCCTCAGCCGGCCCTGGGCCAGGACAGCACGATCCCGGCTGGCAGCCTGGCGAAGCGCCCGCCCGTCACCTCCGCGGCCTCGGCCAACATGCGAGCAGCGTCGCCCTCGGGCGCCGCGCCCTCCGGCAGGTCGAGCGCCAGCGCGACTTCCGTCCCGCGGTCCTCGGCGCGAACCAGGATGCGGGCGCCATGCGCCATCCGCCCCGCGGCGTCGCGCACCAGGCAGAGCAGCGCGAGGTCGAGCCGCCCGCGGTCGAGCTGCACGGCAGGCAACCCCTTCTCCGGCCCTTCAAGGTCGACGGCGAAGCGGTTGCCCAGCACCACGCGCAGCAGCGGCAGGGCCTGGCGCACCGCTGCATCGGGCGCGACGGCGGCGGGGTCCTCGGCCTCCCGCCGCGCGGCGTCGAGGTAGCCGCGCACCGTCGCCTCGAGCCGCCGCATCGCCTCCAGCGCACGGTCGAGCTGCCGGCGCGGCGCGCCCTCCACGGCGTGGCGGCCCAGCAGCTCCAGGTTGGAGCTCAGCACCATCAGGGCGTTGTTGACCTCGTGCTGCACCGCGGGCGCGGTGCGGCGGAGGCGGTCATGGCGGAGCGCGACCAGCTCGGCCGGCGCGCGGGTGGTCGGGACGGTGTCGCTGTCCACGGTCAACATCCTCATCCCCCGGCCGCGGCGCGCGTTTCGGCGCCGAGGCCCTCGAGTATCTCCCGGGCGAGTCGGGCGGGCAGCGACCCGCCGCTCACCTCCAACATCGCAGAGCCGTCATCGTTGCCCAACCAGATGCCGATTACGAGAGGTGCCGCGCTGCCGGCGACCGATCCCGACGTGAAGCCCAGGAACCAGGCGTCGCGGTAGTCCTGCGTCGTCCCGGTCTTGCCCGCGACCTGCCGCCCGCCCGCCGGCTGCGCCGCGCGGCCGGTGCCGCGGGCCACCACGGCCTCCAGCATGCGCCGGATGGCGGCGGCGTCCTCGGCCGAGGCGGCGCGCGTCGCCGAGGGCGGCGCGACGGGGACGGCATGGCCGTCGGCCCGCGCCGAAGCCAGCCCGCGCGGCGCCGGCAGCAGCCCGCCATTGGCAAAGGCGGCATAGGCGCGGGTGAGCTCGAGAAGCGTGACCTCGCCGGTGCCGAGCGCGACCGTCGCGTCATTCGGGAAAGGCCCGGCGAGCCCGAAGCGGCGGGCGACGGCGGCGGCCTCCCGCGGGCCGCCGGCGCGCTGCAGGATACGCACCGCCGCGGTGTTGACGGAGTGCGCCAGCGCCTCCTCCAGGCTGATCTCGCCGCGCGGCCGCCAGGTGCCGTTGCCGGGCGACCAGCCGCCGAGCGTGAGAGGCCCGTCGGCGACCGGGTCGGCGGGCGTGGCGCCGCGCTCGATCGCGGCGAGGAAGACGAAGGGCTTGAAGGCGGAGCCGGGCTGGCGGCGGGCCTGCACCGCGCGGTTGAACTGGCTGGTGCGGTAGTCCCGCCCGCCGGCCATCGCACGGATGTTGCCGTTCGCCTCCATCAGGATCACCGCGCCCTGGGTGACCCGCGCCCGCGCGCCCGCGCCGGCCAGCACCGTCTCCAGCCGGCTCTCCACCACCGCCTGCATGCGGAGATCGAGCGTGGTGCGCAGCGTCAGGTCGGCATTGCCGGGGAAGCGGTCGGCGAGGTCGTCCATCACCCAGTCCGCGAACCAGCCCGACGCGCGGGACGGGCGTGGTGGGATGCGCATCTGCTCCGTAGCCAGGCTCGCCTGCTGGCGGGTCAGCGCGCCGGTCTCGGCCATGGCGTCCAGCACCTCGACGCCGCGGGCCGCGGCGCCTTCGGGGTTGGTGCGGGGATTGAGGCGGGAGGGCGCCTTGGGCAGCCCGGCCAGGATCGCGGCCTGCCAGACCGATAGCCGCGTCGCCGGCACGCCGAAAAACAGCCGCGCGGCCGCATCTACGCCATAGGCGCCGGCGCCGAGATAGACGCGGTTGAGATAGATCTCGAGCAGCTCGTCCTTGCTGAACCGCCATTCCAGCCAGAGCGCCAGGATCGCCTCCTGCGCCTTTCGGCGCAGGCTGCGCTCCGGCGTCAGGAACAGGTTCTTGGCGAGCTGCTGCGTCAGGGTGGAGCCGCCCTGCGCGACGCGGCCGGTGGTCCAGTTCACCCAGGCCGCGCGGGCGATGCCGATGGGGTCAATGCCGAGATGCTGGCGGAAGCGCCGGTCCTCGATCGCGACGATGGCGGCGGGGACATGGGCCGGGAGGTCGCGCAGCCGCACGACGTCGCCGACGACGTCGCCGGATGTCGCGATGACGCGCCCGTCGGCGGCTTCCAGCGTCACGCCGGGGCGGCGCGTCTGGTTCAGCGCGATGTCGGTGCGCGGCAGGTCCCAGGTGAGGACCAGCAGCAGCGCGCCGAGCGCGATGCCGCCCCAGACCGAGAGCAGGACCAGCCAGCGCAGCCAGCGCAAGCCGCCGCCCGCCGCGGGGTGCGCGGCGGGGCCGGGCGCCATGCTGCGCGACGCGGCGTTGCGGGCGGGCTTGGCGCGGGCCATCGCGCGCCTGTTAGCACGCAAGGCCCGGAATGGTCTGCATCCGCCGACACCGACAGGCGGAAGGGCGGGCCCCTGTGGCTATTCCGCCGCGCGGGAAGGGGCGGGCACTTCCGAGGTCGCGAACTCCGCCGGCCCGGTGATCTCCAGCAGTTCGAGGTCGTCGGAATGCTCGATCTCGCGGTGGCGCACCTTTGGCGGCTGGTAGCAGCTGTCGCCGGCGCGGAAGGTTCTCTCGCCGATATCCTCGTACTCGAAGCGCACCCAGCCCCTCAGCACGAAGAACATTTGGAAGCCGAGGTCATGGGTGTGCCACTGGCCCGTGGCGTGCGCGCCGGGGATGGCGCGGATGACATGCGCGCCGAACTCGCCCCGCGTGGCGCCGCGGATGCCGAGGTCGCGGTATTCGAAGAAGGCGCGCAGCCCGCGCTCGAACTGCGCATCGGCGGCGTGGCTGGTGGTGGTGGCTGTCATGAATCGCATCCTCCGCACCGCATCCTGCGCCAGCCGCGCGGGCCCGCTCAATGACCGAGAATCAAGCCGGCCGCCTTGTGCGCGACGGCGAGCACCGTCGCGTTGATGTTGCAGACCGGGATGTCGGGAAAGACCGATGCGTCCACGACGCGCAGCCCCTCGATCCCGCGCAGCCGCAACGCAGGATCGAGCGGCGCGCCGGAGGCCTCGGTGCCCATCCGGACGGTGGCGCAGGGGTGATAGACGGTGCCGCCGGTCGCGGCGGCGAAGTCGGCGAGTTGTACATCGGTCTCGACGGCGGGGCCGGGCCGGACCTCGCCGGTGACTATGCCCTGCAGCGGTGCCGCCGCCATCCAGCGCCGCGCGAGGCGGATGCCGCGCGCGATCGCGGCGCGGTCCTCCGCCGCGGTCAGGAAGCGCGGCGCGATGACCGGCGCGTCCTCGGCGCGCGGGCTGCGCAGCGTGACGGTCCCGCGCGAGAGCGGCCGCGTCTGCCAGACGCCGAGCGTCAGGCCGGGCTGATCCTCCGGCACGCCGATCAGCCCCTCGGCCCAGGAGACCGGGCCGCCATTGAGCTGGATGTCCGGTGCCTCGAGCCCCGGCGCCGTCTTCGCGAAGACGCCGACCATGCCGGGCGACCAAGTCAGCACGCCATCGCCGCGCGCCGCCCAGCGCAGCACCTCCAGCGCCAGCCGCGGCCAGGCGATGCGGCGGTTGGCCGACCATTCATGCGACGCGAGGCGATAGGTCAGCCGCGCGATGTAGTGGTCCTGCAGGTTGCGCCCGACGCCGGGGACGTCGCGCAGCACCGCGATGCCGAGCGCGCGGAGCTCCTCGGCCGGGCCGATGCCGGAGAGCATGAGGAGCTGCGGCGAGCCGATCGCGCCCGCGCTCAGGATCACCTCGCGCCGCGCGCGGATGACCTGCTCCTCGCCGCCGCGGCTGATCGCGACGCCGGCGGCGCGGCCATCCTCCACCACGATGCGCCGCGCCAGCGCCCGGTCGAACAGCGCGACGCCGCGCTTCAGCGCGGGCTTGAGGAAGGCCGTCGCGGCGGAATGCCGCGCGCGGCCGCGGCGCGTCTGCTGGAAGGTGGAGAAGCCCTCGCGCAGCGGCCCGTTCATGTCGCGCGGCGTCGGCAGGCCGATCGCGGCGGCGGCGTCGCGCATTCGCGCGACCAGCGGCGGCACCTCGGCCAAGTGCTCGACGGACAGCGCGCCGCCGCGCCCGCGATGCGGCCCGTCCTCCTGCGCCTTCTCATAGGCCGCGAAATGCGGCGCCAGGTCCGACCAGGACCAGCCCGTGCAGCCCTTCTGCGCCCAGAGGTCGTAGTCCGAGGGATCGCCCCAGACATGGCCGAGCCCGTTGATCGAGGACGACCCGCCCCAGACCCGCCCGCGGGGATAGTCGATGGCGCGGTTGCGCGTCGCCGCGTCCGGCGCCGTGCGGTAGCCCCAGGTGAGCGTCGGATGGTCCAGGATCCGCGCATAGCCCGCGGGAATGTGCAGCCAGGGATGCCGGTCGCGGCCGCCGGCCTCGATTACGGCGACGGAGGCGTCGCCGGCGGAGAGCCTGTCCGCGAGCAGCGACCCCGCGCTGCCGGCACCGACGATGACGAAGTCGAAAGTCACGCCCCCACCCCCGGCACCGGCCCCACTTCCCGCGCCACCGCGAGCAGCGTGCGCCGCAACCAGGCGTGCCCCGCATCCGCCTCGAAGCGGCGATGGAAGATCAGCGACAGCCTGGTGTGCCGGATCGGCACCGGGCTCGGCCGCAGCACCAGGCCGTAGGTCTCCGCCAGCCGCGTCGCCAGCCGCGCCGACAGCGTCATCACCATGTCGGTCCGCACCAGGATCTCCGGCACCGCGCCGAGATGCGCGACGACGCCGCCCAGCCGCCGGGGAAACCCCGCCTCCGCCATCGGGCCGTCCAGCGCCCCGTCGCGCGAGCCGTTCGCGGAGTGCAGGAGGTGAGGGTACTGCGCCAGCCGCTCGATCGTCATCGGCCCCTCGGCCAGCGGATGGCCCTGGCGCATCAACGTGAGGAACACCTCCGGCAGCAGGCGCACGCGGGTGTAGAGCGCCGGCGGCTCCGCCAGCACGCCGACCGCTAGCTCCGCCGATCCGCCCTCCAGCAGCTCCATCGCGTTGGTGCGGTCGGCGTGGCGGATCGCGATCAGCGCGTTCGGCGCCTCCTTCGCCAGCAGCTCGAAGAGTGGCGGGGCCAGCACGCTCTCGGAATACTCGCTCATCGCGCAGGTGAAGACGCGGTCGGTGGTGGCGGGATCGAAGGGCGCGTTCACCGCGAGCGTCTGTCGCAGCCGGTCCAGCACCTCTGCCACCGGCCCCGCCAGCGAGAGCGCCAGCGTCGTCGGCTCCACCCCGCCGGGCCGGCGCAGGAAGAGCTCGTCGCCGAGCGCCTGGCGCAGCCGCGACAGCGCATTGGACACGGCGGGCTGCGAGAGGTGCAGCTTCTCCGCCGCGCGCGTGACGTGCCGCTCGCGCGCCACGGCGTCGAAGACGCGCAGCAGGTTCAGGTCGAGGCTCTGCAGGTCGGCCAGGGGATCGCCCCCCTCTTGTCATTGACGGTGGTGATGATGGCCGTTCCGCCCCGCTGTTGGAAGCGCAGGCCGCTCCGGGTGCATCAAGCCGCCAACGCCGGGCGCCCCGCCCGGCCCCGATCCAGGAGCCACGACGATGATCCCCGACACCCGCACCACCACCCCCTATGCCGCGGCGCTGCTGCGCGTGACGCTCGGCGTCGCCTTCCTCGCGCATGGCGCGCTGCTGAAGCTAGGCACCTTTGGCCTGGCCGGAACGATGGGTTTCTTCGGCTCGATCGGCTACCCGCCCGTCCTCGGCGCGATCGTCGCCTTCGCCGAGATCGCGGCCGGCGTGGCGCTGATCGCCGGCGTCTGGGTGCGGCTGGTCAGCCTGCTGACGCTGCCGATCATGATCGGCGCGACGCTGACGCACGCGCCCTTCGGCTGGGTGTTCAACGGCAACCCGAATGGCGGCTGGGAATTCCCGGCGATCTGGACGGTGCTGATGGTGGTGCAGGCCGGCCTCGGCGCGGGCGCCTTCGCGCTCGATCCCGCGAAGCTGCTTGGCAAGGCGGCGCGCCCCGCCCACGCCTGATCCGTCGCACACGAAGGGGGCCCGGGCGGCAGGCGCCGCCCGGGCCCTTTGCGTCGGTGCCCGTCCGGCGGCGCCCGGCACCGCATCGCAGCCCCTGAGCAGGTGGTGCGCGCCCCCCTCTCGACGCCGGCCCCGCTTCGGTGGCCTGCTGCGTCACGACCGCGGGGGGAGAACAGCGCTTGCACGCCGAGGCCCGACTGGCCGCCTGGCTCCGCGACCTCGCCGGGCGGCTCGAGGCGCGCGACCGCTACGGCGCCGCCGCCCTCTTCGCCGCCGAGAGCCATTGGCGCGACATGCTCGCCTTCACCTGGTCCATCGTGACGGTGGACGGGCCCGGGGGCGTCTCGGCGCTGCTGGCCGAGTGCCTGGATCGCACGGCGCCGCGGGGATTCGCGCTCGAGCCCGGCACGGCGACGGAGGCCGATGGCATCGCCGAGGCCTGGTTCCGCTTCGAGACCGCGAGCGGCCCGGCGCGCGGCCATCTGCGCCTGCGCGACGGCCTGGCCTGGACGGTCTTCACCCTGCTGCTCGCGCTGAAGGACCATCCGGAGGCTACCGGCCCGCGCCGCCCGATGGGGGTCGAGCATGGCGCGATCCGCGGCCGGCTGAGCTGGCCGCAGCGCCGCGCCGCGGAACGCGCTGCGATGGGGCACACCGAGCAGCCCTTTTGCCTGGTGGTCGGCGCCGGCCAGGGCGGGCTCGCGCTCGGCGCGCGGCTGAAGCGGCTCGGCGTGCCGACGATGCTGGTGGATCGTCACGCCCGGCCCGGCGATGCCTGGCGCACGCGCTACGACCAGCTCTGCCTGCACGATCCCGTCTGGACCAACCACCTGCCCTATCTGCCCTTCCCCGAGAGCTGGCCGGTCTTCACGCCGAAGGACCGAATGGCCGACTGGCTCGACCACTATGCCGAGGCGATGGAGCTCGACGTCCGGGGCGGGATGACGGCCCGCGCCGCAAGCCACGATCCCGATCGCGGCGAGTGGTCAGTGGCGCTGGACCACGAGGGCGGGACGCTGACGCTCCGCCCGCGCCACCTCGTCATCGCGACCGGCATGTCGGGCGCGCCGCATCGCCCGGTCGTGCCCGGCGCCGAAGCCTTCCGCGGCGTGGCCTGCCACTCCAGCGAGTACCGCAGCGGCGCGGCCTTCGCGGGCAGGCGCTGCGTCGTGGTGGGCTCCAACAACTCCGCCCATGACATCGCGGCCGATCTCTGGGAACGCGGCGCGGAGGTGACGATGCTGCAGCGTTCCGCGACCACCGTGGTGCGCAGCGGGATACTGATGCGCCACAGCTGGGGCAAGCTCTATTCCGAGGAAGCGCTGGCCGCCGGCATCACGACGGAGCAGGCCGACATGACCGGCGCATCGCGACCCTTCGCGATCCTGCCGGCGATGATGCGCGCGGCGTACGACGAGATCCGCCGCGCCGACGCCCCTTTCTATGCGGCGCTGCAGGATGCGGGCTTCCTGCTGGATTTCGGCGAGGACGGGACCGGACACGGCCTCAAGTATTTCCGCCGGGGATCCGGCTACTACATCGATGTCGGCGCGTCGGAGCTGATCATCGACGGCCACATCGCGCTGCGCGCCGGCGTCGCGCTCTCGCGCATGGAGCCCGATGGCGTCGTGCTCGACAGCGGGGAGAGGCTGCCGGCGGACCTCGTCGTCTTCGCCACCGGTTTCGAACCGATGGAGCGCTGGGTCGCGGAGCTGATCTCGCCCGAGGTCGCGGCGCGCGTCGGGCGCGTCTGGGGGCTGGGATCGGACACGGCGAAGGATCCCGGGCCGTGGCATGGCGAGTTGCGCAACATGTGGAAGCCGACGCGCCAGGACGGTCTCTGGATGATGGGCGGCAACCTGCTGCAGGCCCGCTTCTACTCGCGGCTGCTCGCGATGCAGATCAAGGCGCGGCTGGAAGGGATCGCGACGCCGGTCTTCGACCCGAAGGTGTTCGGCGCGACGGACTAACTCCCGGGCTGGGCGGCGCGCAGCGCGCGGCGCAGCTTGGCGATGCCGGTCCGCACGTTGCCGTTGCCGCAGAGGCGCTGGCCTTCCTCGGCCAGGCTGCGCAGCGCGGGATCGGTGTCGAGGCCGGGCTGCGCGGCGACGCGCACGGCCAGTTCCTGGCAATAGGCGGCGCTGTCCGTGGTCACGCGGAGCTGCTGCTCGTTGGCCGGGGCGGCGGCGAGGGCGACGGGAAGAGCCAATGCCGCCAGCAGCACCCGAATCGGTCCGAACATGCGCGTCAGCATGCCGCACCCCGCCGCTCACGCGCGTGGCGTCGGGGTGAAAGCGGGGTCATCAGGTGACGGCGCGTCAACCCTCCGACGAGGCCGCCGCGGCGGGCAGGCGCAGCGTAACCGTCAGCCCCGGCGGATCGGCGCCGGCGTAGGTGTCGGCGAGCCACACCGCGCCGCCGTGCAGCGCGGCGACGGCACGCACCAGCGAGAGGCCGAGGCCCGATCCCGGCGTGGAGCGCGCGGTGTCCGCGCGGAAGAAGCGTTCGCCGGCGCGTTGCCGGTCGGCTTCCGGCATGCCGGGACCATCGTCGGATACGGCGATCTCGATCGCGCCCCCTTCGGCACGGGCGCGCAGCCGCACCGTCCCGCCATCCGGCGTGAACTTCAGCGCGTTGTCCAGCAGGTTCACCACGGCCTGGCCCAGCAGGTCGCGGTCGCCGACGAGCGTCAGCCCGTCCGCGATCTCGGCATCGAGGTGCTGCTCGCGCGCCTCCGCCGAGGCCGCGTAGAGCTCGGCGATGTCGTGCAGCATGGGCGACAGGTCGGCGGGCGCGAAGGCGGCGCGGCGCGCGCCGGCCTCGACCTCGGCGATGCGCAGCACCGCCTGGAAGACCCGCGCGATGCCGTCGAGGTCGGCGATGCCCTGTTCCAGCGCCGCGCGCAGCGCCTCCTCGTCGCGGGCGGAAGCCAGCGCCTCCTCGAGCTTGGCGCGGGCGCGCGCGATCGGCGTGCGCAGGTCATGCGCGATCGCGTCGGACACGCCGCGCACGCCCTCCATCAGCAGCGCGATGCGGTCGAGCATGGCGTTCATCGTGCCGCCGAGCCGGTCGAACTCGTCGCCGCGGTCGGACAGCGGCACGCGCCGCGTCATGTCGCCGGTGCCGATCGCCGCCGCCGTGCGGTAGACCGGGCGCAGCCGGTTCTCCAGCGCGCGGCGCAGCAGGAAGGCGCCGAGCAGCGCGAGAGCGGCGGACGACGCCGCCGCCCAGGCGATGCCTTCCGACAGCAGCCCGCGCAGGCGCAGCTTCTCCGCGACGTCGCGCCCGACCAGCAGGCGCCAGCCGCCGCCGAGTTCGACGCGGAAGAGCCGCGCCTCGGTCTCCGTGCCGTCGCGCTGCAGCGGGATCTGGAGCCAGGCGCTCTCGCCACGGGCTTCCGGGGGCCAGGTCGAGAGGTTGCCTGCGATGCGCGTCCCGTTCGGCGCGACCAGCAGGTAGAGGGATTCGTTCTGCACATCGAGTGCGATGCGGTCCTCGATCGCGCCGATGAGGTCGCCGATATCGCCGTTGCGCCGCCGCTCGACGAGCGCGGTGGCGTCGGCGCGGATCGCCGCCTCGGTCTGGCGGTCGAGCGTGCCGGCGGTGTTCCACCACAGCACGAGCGAGGCGGCGGTGGCGGCGGCGGCGAAAACGGCGGTGAAGAACAGCGCGAACCGCCCGGAGGCGCTGCGCAGCAGGCCGAGCAGCGGCGGCTGGATCAGGGGCGGCGCGGGGCGGGGGGGCGGGTTGATGGCGCGGCTCCGCGGGCCGGGCGGCCTAATCCGCCCGGATCATGTACCCCGCGTTGCGCACCGTGTGGATCAGCGGCTTGTCGAAGCCCTTGTCGAGCTTGTGGCGCAGGCGGGAGACATGCACGTCGATCACGTTGGTCTGCGGGTCGAAGTGATAATCCCACACCTTCTCCAGCAGCATGGTCCGCGTCACGACCTGCCCGGCATGGCGCATCAGGTGCTCGAGCAGGCGGAACTCGCGGGGCTGCACGTCGATCTTCTTTCCGCCGCGCGTCACGGTGCGCGACAGCAGGTCGAGCTCGAGGTCGGCGACCTTTAGGCGCGTGGTCGGCACCTCGGCGGCCGGGCGGCGGCCCAGCGCCTCCACCCGGGCGAGCAGCTCGGCGAAGGCGAAGGGCTTGGTGAGGTAGTCGTCGCCACCTGCCTTCAGGCCCTTCACCCGCTCATCCACGCCGTTCAGCGCCGAGAGGAACAGGACCGGCGTGCGGTTGCCCTGCCCGCGCAGCGTCTCCACCAGGCGGACGCCGTCCACGCCGCCGGGCAGCATGCGGTCCAGCACCAGCACGTCGAAGGATTCGGACGCGGCCATGAACAGCCCGTCACGCCCGTTGGCGGCGTGCTCGACGGTGTGGCCGGCCTCCATCAGGCCCTTGCGCACGAAGCGTGCGACTTCGGCATCGTCCTCGACCAGCAGGATTCGCATGGCGTGCCCCGGAACCTTTTATGGTCGGACCCTAGAGCGGGAAAGGCGCCGATTCCTAGTCCCGAGGCTTACAGGCCCGTCAGCTCCGTGGCGTCCCTGTCACGCCGGCCTACCCCGCAGGCTGGGTCGGGCGGCGGCCCACCTGGACCGTGATCTCCGTCGGCCGCCCGTCCCGCGTCACGGACAGTCGCACGGACTGCCCGGGCGGCACGGCGGCGATGTTGCGCACCAGCGCGCGGGAGGTCTCGATCCGCTCCCCGTTGATCGCCGTCACCAGGTCGCCCTGGCGGATGCCGGCGCGCGCGGCGGGGCTGCCGCGCTCCACCCCGGCGATCAGGACGCCGCGGGGCGCGTTGGCGGCGGTCCTGCGGCCTTCCTCGCCGCCCGGCAGGTCCTGCACCTGCACGCCGAGCCAGCCGCGGTCCACGCGGCCGTTGCGCTGCAGCTGCTCGATCACGGGCCGTGCCAGGTCGGAGGGCACGGCAAAGCCGATGCCGGCGGAGGCGCCGGAGGGCGAGTAGATCGCGGTGTTGATGCCGATCACCTCGCCCGCCAG
This sequence comes from Falsiroseomonas sp. HW251, assembly GCF_050563545.1. Lineage (NCBI taxonomy): Bacteria > Pseudomonadati > Pseudomonadota > Alphaproteobacteria > Acetobacterales > Roseomonadaceae > Falsiroseomonas > Falsiroseomonas sp. HW251. The sequence continues at coordinate 84,210 of NZ_JBNXUM010000011.1, read as the reverse complement.
GTTGAACAGCGGCCCGCCGGAATTGCCGGGGTTGATCGGCGCGTCGGTCTGCAGGAAGTCGTCGAAGGGGCCGGAGCCGATGTCGCGGCCGCGGGCCGAGATGATGCCGGTGGTGATGGTGCCGCCGAGGCCGAAGGGATTACCCGCGGCCAGCACCCAGTTGCCGACCCGCATGCCGCCCGAACTGCCCCAGGGCACCGAGGGCAGCGGCCGCCCGGCCTCGACCCGCAGCAGGGCGAGGTCGGTCAGCTCGTCGATCCCCGCGACGCGGGCATTGTACTCACGCCCGTCCTGCAGCGCGACGACGACGCGGGTCGCGTTGCCCACGACGTGGCTCGCCGTCACGACCAGGCCAGAGGGGTCGATGACGAAGCCCGATCCCGCGCCCTGCGTCTGCTGGCGCCGCGGCGCCCCGCGATAGAAGCGCTCTAGCGGCGTGCCGCGCATCTCGGGCGGCACCTCGTTGCGGGATTCCGCGGTGACGGAGATGTTCACGACCGCCGGCAGGACGCGCTCCGCGAGGTCGGCGAAGTCGGGCAGCGCCGCGGCCAGGTTGCGCTGGGCCTGGGCATCCGGCGCACCGCAGCCGACGATGGGCAGCAGGCCGAGCATCGCGAAGGACCGGCGGCCGAGTCGCGCCGCCGGGCGGGGAGTGCAGGAGGACATGGACCCTCGGGAGGTAGGCTCCCCGCAGGATGGTGGAGGGAGCGCGATGCTTCAACCGGCGCGGCCGCGTATCGGCGCGATGGCGCTGTCGTGATCGGGCCTGATTGGCAGCCGACACAGCCAGCTGAGGCCGCGACTGCGTCCCGCCGGCAGTCTGGCGAGCCAGGCCGCCGGCGCCTCAGGCTCGAGAAATGAGGGTGGCATTCGCCGCGGCGGGGGCGATCGCGTCGGGCGTGGGCCTCGCGCGGTTCGCCTATGTGCCTCTCTTCCCCGCCATGGTCGCGGCGGGGTGGGTGGATGGCGGCGGGGCGGGGCTGCTCGGGGCCGGGAACTTCGCGGGCTACCTGCTCGGTGTGCTGGCCGGCGGGCGGGTCGGCGCGCGGCTTGGCGTGCCGCGCGCGCTCGACCTCGGCATGGGGCTGGCGATCCTCGCCTTCGCGGCCTGCGCCTGGCCCGGGGGGCTGGGCTGGCTGCTGTCCTGGCGGGCGCTGGCCGGGGCGGCGGGCGGGATCCTGATGGCGCTGGCCGGGCCCGCCGTGCAGGCGACCGTGCCGGTCGAGCGGCGCGGCCTGGCCGGCGGGATCGTGATGGGCGGCGCCGGCATGGGGATCGTGCTGGCGGGGCTGATCGTGCCGCTGCTGCTCGCCGGCGGCGGGCTGCCGGTGGCGTGGCTCGGGCTCGCCGTCGCGGTCGGACTGGTCTGGGTCGTGGCGCGGCGCGCCTGGCCCGATCCTCCCGCCTTGCCGGGGGAAGCGACGGCCCGGACCGTGCCAGCCGCGACAGCCCTGTTGTCGGCCTATACGCTCTCGGCCGCGGGGATGGTGCCGCCCATGGTCTACCTCGCCGATCTCGCGGTGCGCGGCCGTGGCTTGCCGATCGAGGCGGCCGCCGCGGTCTGGATGGGCTTCGGCGCCGGGGCGCTGGCGGGGACGCTGACCGGCGGCCGGGTCGCGGGACGGATCGGCGGCCGGCGCGCCCTGCCGGCCTGGATGGCGGTGCAGGTGCTGGCTCTGGCGCTCTGCCTTGTGCCGTGGTGGCCGGCGCTGGCGCTCGCCGGGCCGCTCGGCGGCTTCGCGGGGATCGGGGCGACGGCGGTCACGCTCGCCGCCGCGCGCGAGATCGCAGGCGCGCAGGCCAGCGTGGTCTGGGTCCGGGCGACGGCCCTCTACGGCGTCGCGCAGGTCGGGTTGGGCTTCGCGCTGGCCGCCCTGTTCGCCGCGACGGGGGACAGCCACGCAGCGGTCTTCGGCGTCGGCCTGGCGCTCAGCCTCGGCGCGCTCGCCGTCGCCTGGCACGGCCGTCCCGGCTGAAAAGAAACGGGCGAGGCCCCCTTGCGGGGACCTCGCCCAAGGTCGGGAGGCTGGCCTTGGGGGGAGATGGCCGGCCCCCCGGGGAGGGAGAGACGGGGTGCACAACTCGGCAACCCCATTGCCTTATCGCCTGGAAGCCTTGAGCGATCCTTGCCGTGGCGAGTCTTTCCCGCCTTGGCCGGCCGCCGCATAAACCCGCGACCTGCCGGAGGATCCCGTCGCGCCATGACCAAGCTTCCGCTCGAAGGATTCCGGGTCGTCGAGCTCGGCCACTACATCGCCGGGCCCTTCGCCGCGCGGCTGCTCGCCGACATGGGCGCCGAGGTCATCAAGATCGAGCCGCCGGAGGGCGACCCGCATCGCGGCTGGGGCAGCCAGGTGAACGGCCACGCCGTCTGGTTCAGCATCCATGGCCGCAACAAGCTCTGCGTCTCGCTCGACCTGAAGTCCGAGGACGGGCGGGAGAAGGTGAAGAAGCTCTGTGGCCGCGCCGATGCGCTGATCGAGAATTTCCGGCCGGGCTACCTCGAGCGGATCGGGCTCGGCCCCGCGGTCCTGCAGGCCATCAACCCGCGCCTGACCATCGCGCGGGTCTCGGGCTTCGGGCAGGACGGGCCCTATCGCGACAAGCCGGCCTTCGGCTCGATCGGCGAGGCGATGGGCGGCATCCGGCACCTCACCGCGACGCCCGGCGTCACGGAGCATCCGCCGCCGCGCTGCGGGGTTTCCATCAGCGACGACATCGCGGGGATGTACGCCGCCATGGCGGTGATCGGCGCGGCATGGGCCTGCAAGGGCGAGCCGGAGGCGAAGGGGCGCATCATCGACGTGGACCTCGTCTCCTCCGTCTTCTCGCTGATGGAGGGAATGCTGCCGGAATACGGCCTCTTCGGCTGGGTGCGGCAGCCCCAGGGTGCGGCGCTGCCGACCGCGGCGCCGACCAACACCTATCTTTGCGCGGACGGGAAGTGGCTCTGCGTCGGCGGCAATTCGGACGCGATCTACCGGCGGCTGATGAGGACGATCGGGCGCGAGGAGCTGGCTGGGGATCCGCGCCTGCAGACCAATATCGGCCGCTGCGCGAACGTGAAGGAGATCGACGCGGCGATCGGGGCCTGGACGAAGACGCTGCCGGCGGCCGAGGCCGAGCGCCTGCTGGAAGCCGCCGAGGTCCCGGTCTCGCGCCTGTTCGACATCAAGGATTGCGCGGAGGACCCGCATTTCCGCGCGCGGCAGACCGTGGTGGAGGTGCAAGACCCACTGCTCGGCCGCACCCTGCTGCACCCCGCCGCGCCCTTCCGCTTCGACGGCGTTGCACCGCCGGAGATGGTGCGGTGGACCGCGCCGGCGGTCGGCGCGCACAACGACCACGTCTTCAACGAGCTTCTGGCGGAGAAGAGCGCATGACGGCCCGCGTCTCGATCAGCGAGGTCTCGCCCCGCGACGGGCTGCAATCGATCGGCGCCTTCGTGCCGACCGAGACCAAGGTGGCGCTGGTCCGCGCGCTGCATGATGCGGGGCTGCGCCGGATGGAGGTCGGCAGCTTCGTCTCGCCCAGGGCCGTGCCGCAGATGGCCGACACGGGCGAGGTGCTGAAGGCGGCCCTCGCCCTGCCCGGGCTGGAATGCACGGTCCTCGCGCCCAACCGCCGCGGCTTCGAGGCGGCGCGCGACGCCGGCGCGCATCGCGTCGGCCTCTTCATGTCGGTGACCGAGAGCCACAACAAGGCCAACGTGAACCGCTCCTGCGCGGAGAGCTTCGCCGATCTCTCGGCGATCGTGCGCGACGCCGTCGCGGCGGGGATGAAGGTGCGCTTCAACCTCTCCTGCTGCTTCCACTGCCCGTTCGAGGGCGTGGTGCCGGAGCGCGACGCGCTGGACTGGGTGGAGCGCGCCGTCGCGCTCGATCCCTGGATGGAGGTCGCGATCTGCGACACCACGGGCAACGCCGCGCCGGACCAGGTGGCGCGCGTGGTCGGGCATGCCGTGCGGACCTGGCCGGCGCCGGACGGCTCCAACCGCATCGCCTTCCACGGCCACGACACGTACGGGATGGGCGTGGCGAACGTAGCGGCGGCGTGGAATGCGGAATGCGATGTGGTGGACAGCGCGGCGGGGGGCCTCGGCGGCTGCCCCTTCGCGCCGGGCGCGACGGGAAATGTCGCGACCGAGGACGTGGCCTGGCTGTTCCGGCGCATGGGCGTGGAGACCGGCGTGGACTGGTCTCGCCTGCTGGTCGCCGCCGACCTTGCGGCGGGCGTGCCCGGCGGCGTGCCGGGCGGGCGGATGCGGGCGGTGCCGGCCGCGCGCAAGGCGGCCTGACGCTGACGGCGCGCCGGGCCGCGTCCTGGTTGGGCCGGGCGCTCGGCGCGCTGCTCCTCGCGGGCTGCGGCGGCGACAGGTTGACCCTGCCGGACGGGCGCAGCGCCGTGCTGGACCGCCCGGCCGACACGCCGGCGCCCACCCTGGTCGTGCTGCACGGCGCGGGGCTCGGCGGGCAGGAGATGCGCGGCATGCTCCACCTGCCGGAGCGCGCCCGCGCGGCGGGCTTCGCGGTGGTCTATCCCGATGCCGGCGGGCCGTTCTGGAACGACGGCACCATGGCGCTGCGCATGCCGGGCCTGCTGTCCGCGGCCGACGACATCGGCTTCCTCGATGCCCTGCTCGACCGGCTGGTGGCCGAGCGAATCGCCGATCCCGCGCGCATCCACCTCGCGGGCCTGTCGAGCGGGGGGATGCTGGCGCTCCGCTATGCATGCCTGCGTGCCGGCCGGCTGGCCTCGCTGCTGGTGATCGCGGCGACGCAGGCCGCCGAGCCCTGCGCACCCGCCCGCCCATTGCCGGTGCTGATCGCCGCCGGCACGGACGATCCCGTCGTGCGCTGGGACGGCGGCGTGATGTTCGGCCCCTTCGGCGAGCTCGAGCGCCGCATGGCCGTCCCCGAGGGTTTCGCCTACTGGCGCCGGGCGAATGGCTGCGCCGGGCTCGCCGCCCCCGTCGCCCTGCCCCGCCTCGGCGCAGCCTGGGAGCCCGATGTGCTCGTGCAGCGCGCGACGGGTTGCCGGGCGGAGGTGGCGACGCTGCTCTACGAGATCCGTGGCGGCGGCCACCGGCTTCCGGGCCGCGACGATTGGCCGCTGCTGCTGCTCTATGGCCGCGCGACGCCCGATATCGAGGCCGGCGCGATGATGCTGGACTTCGCGCGCGACCCGCGCTCGGCACCGGGCCTCGGTGCGCTACGCGATGCGCGGCCGTGACCCTCCCCGCGCCGGGTCAGCGGATCACGGTATCGGCCAGCGCCAGCAGGTCGGGCGGGATGGTCACGCCGGTCGCCTCGGCGCTGCGCAGGTTGAAGACCAGTTCGCGCCGCTCCAGGAAGCGGACCGGGATCGTGGCGGGACTCTCGCCCTTCCAGATGCGCTCGATCTGCGGCGCGGTCAGCGGCCAGGTCTCGACGACGCTCGTGCCGTAGGTAATGACGCCGCCGCCGTCCCGCAGGCCGCCCGCGAAGACCGAGGGCAGCCGACGTGACAGCGCGAGCTGCCCGATCCGCTGCCGCGCAGCGAAGGGGATCGGCGTATCCAGCACGACCACGGCCTGCGCGCGCCCCGCCGCCATCGCGTCGAAGGCCGCCTCGAAATCCACCTCCGGCCGGCCCGGCCCGGCACCGCGCAGCTTGACGAGTTGCGGCACGATGCCGAGGGCGCGGGCAGCGGCGATGTTGGCACGGTCGATCGGCGCATGCCCCTCGGCATCGCCGCCGGGGATGGTGTCGTCGCTCAGGATCGCGACGCGCTCGATGGCCGGCATCACCTGGCGCAGCAGAGCGAACTGCGCCTCGGCCTGGCGCGGATCGAGGCTGGTCGCTCCGGTGATGTTGCCGCCCGGCCGCTCGGCGGAGGCAACGAGGCCAAGCGCGACGGGATCGGTGACGATGGCGAAGACGATCGGAATGCTGCCGGTCGCCCGCTGCGCCGCCGCGGCCGCCACGCCTCCACCGGCGAAGATCAGGTCGCAGCGCAGCGCGACGAGTTCGGCGGCGAGCGCCGGCAGCCGGCCGAGCTGCCCCTCGGCGAAGCGGGGCTCGAGGACGAAGTCGCGGCCCTCGACCAGGCCGATTTGCGCCAGCGCGTCGAGGAAGGGCCGCAGGAGCGGCTGCTGCAGCGGCGGCGCGCCGTTGACCAGCAGCCCCATGCGCCGGGGTGCCTGCGCCAGCGCGCGCGGCACGGCGAGCATGGGCAGGAGGGAGAGCAGTCGCCTGCGTTCCATCGTGACGTCTCCGCCCGGCGGCGCCGCGACGGTAGCATAAGGCCGGGGCGCGCCCGTGCGCATTTCGCCGTGCTGGCCAGGTTTGCCGATTCGCCTTGCGATCCCTGCCTCTGTCGCGCTAACGAAATCAAGATCATGCGCGCCGCGCTTGCCATGCTGCTTCTGCTCGCCCTCGCGGCCTGCGGGACCACCCGCGCGCCGGGGCCGCAGGCCGGGATCACCGAGCCGACCTCCTGCGTGCCCTATGCAAGGGCGCGGTCGGGCATCCAGCTGCAGGGCGATGCCTGGCAGTGGTGGGACCAGGCGGCCGGGCGCTATGTCCGCGGGCGCAGCCCCGCCCCTGGCGCGGTGCTGGTGATCAGCCGCACCAGCCGCATGCCGAACGGGCACGTCGCCGTGGTCTCGCGCGTCGTGTCGTCGCGCGAGATCCGGGTGGACCACGCGAACTGGGCGACGGGCTCGGCGCGCGGCCGCATCGCGACGGACCAGCGCGTGGTGGATGTCTCCTCCGGCAACGACTGGACGCTGGTGCGGGTGTGGTATCCCCGCATCAACGACCTCGGGACGACGGCCTACCCCGCCCGGGGTTTCGTGCTGCCGCGGCTGGAGTACACCTCGGCGCGATAGAAGCCCTGGGAGGAACGTCCATGCTCACCCGCCGCGCGCTTGCCGCGTCCGTCGCCCTCTGGCCGATCGCCGCCGGCGCCCAGGGTCAGCCAGGCGCGGCCTGGCCGGACCGTCCGGTGCGCCTCATCGTGGCCTTCCCCGGCGGCTCCACCCCCGACCTCGCGGCGCGCACGCTGGTCAACCACTTCCAGCAGGTCTTCGGCCAGCCCTTCGTGGTGGACAACCGCGCCGGCGGCGGCGGCAACATCGGCACCGAGGCGATCGCGCGCGCCAATGACGGGCACACCATCGGCGTGACGATCGGCGGTCCCGGCAGCACGGCCAAGGTGCTGAACCCCGCACTGGGCTTCGATCCCGCCACCGACCTCGCGCCGATCTCGCTCCTGGCGCGGCTGCCCTTCGTCTTCGTGGTGCACCCGTCCCTGCCGGTGACCAGCGTAAGGGAGTTCTTCGACTACGCGCGCGCCAACCCCGGCCGGGTGAACTACGGCTCGACCGGGCCGGGCACGCTGTCGCACCTGGCGATGGAGGACCTGGCGGCGCGGGAGAACTTCCGGGCCGAGCACATCTCCTATCGTGGCGTGGCGCCCGCGGTGCTGGACCTCGTGGCCGGCCGCATCCAGGCCTTCTTCGCGCCGCTGGCCGGCGTCGCGGGCAACATCCGGGACGGGCAGCTGCGCGGCCTGGCCGTGACGGGCCCGACGCGGATGCCGCAGCTGCCGGATCTGCCGACGATGCAGGAGGCCGGCGCGCCCGGCGAGCCCGTCGTCGCCTGGATCGGCCTGTTCGGCCCGGCGGGGATGCCGGCCGACCGCGTCGCGCGGCTGTCGGCCGAGGCGAAGGTCGCGCTGAACCAGCCGGAGCAGCGGAGGGTGCTGGAGGCCGCAGGCTTCGAGCCCGTCGGCAGCACGCCGGCCGAGTTCGCGGCGCTGCAGCGCGCGGAGATCGAGCGTTGGGGTGGGCTGATCCGCCGGCTGGGTATCAGGCCGGAGAGCTGAGGCGGATTTTCGCGCCGCAGAGCTCGCTCCTTCGCCGAGCACTTCCTGCCCCCACCCCATCCGTCCCCCGCTTGCGGGGGAGGGAGCCGCGCAGCGGCTGAGGCAGCGCGCTACGAAAACATCTCCTCCACCCGTGCCCGCTCCGCCCATCGCGGCGCGTTGTCCTTGTCCACCAGCACCGCGCGCACGCCCTCCGCGAAATCCGGGTGGAACACGACCTTCCGGGTCAGCGCGAGCTCCATCCGCAGGCACTCCGCCAGCGACATGGAAGCGCCACGGCGCAGCAGCTCCATCGTCACCGCCATGCTCGTCGGCGACATCCGCATCAGCGTCGCGCGCTGCGCGTTCGCCCACTCCGTGCCCTCGCGCCCCAGCGCGTCCTCGATCGCCTCGAGGCTTGGTTCGCCGAAGCAGCGGTCCACCGCGTCCCGCACCGCGGCGACCGCGCCGGGATGGACGATCTGGGCAAAGCGGCCCACCGCCTCCGCCTCGCCTTCCAGCAGCGCCTCGCGCAGCGCGGGCAGGTCGGCGCGCGGCACGTAATGCGTGGCAAGCCCAGCCTCCACCGCCTCCGCGCCCTTGAGCCGCGCGCCGGTCAGCGCGAGCCACATCCCGACCGAGCCCGGCAGGCGCGGCAGGACGTAGCTGGTGCCGACGTCGGGAAACAGCGCGATCGCCGTCTCCGGCATGGCGAGCAGCGCATGCTCCGTCACCACGCGGTAGCGGCCATGGACCGAGACGCCGATGCCGCCGCCCATGCAGACACCGTCGATCAGGCTGATCCAGGGCTTGGGAAATTCGGCGATCGCCAGGTTCATCGCGTATTCGCCGGCGAAGAAAGCCTCGACGGCGGCGGCATCGCCGGCGAGCGCGAGCTCGCGCATGCGCCTGACATCGCCGCCGGCGCAGAAGGCGCGGCCGCCCGCGCCTTCCAGCACCACCAGCTTCACCTCCGGGTCGTCGCGGAAGCCGCGCAGCGCCGCGCTCAGCTGCTCGATCATCGGCAGGTCGAGCGCGTTCAGCGCGCGCGGGCGGTTCATCAGGATGGTGCCGGCCGCGCCCTCGCGGCGGGCAATGACGCTGGGCTCGTCGGACATGGGCGTTTCCCGCAGGCCTGGCCCGGGGCTAGCGCCTCGCCGGCGGGAGGGCAACCCGGTTCGAACGGGCGGACGGGATGACCGGCGAGTGCCCGCCTCCGCGTGGTGTTCGCGGATTCCTCCGGGAACGTCCTGGCCCGAATGAGGCGACTGGATATAGGCTTCGGTCGTCCTTCGAGGGGCGGGCATCATGCGTCTCGGACTGACCGTTGCATGCGTCGCATTGGCGGTCGCTGCCAGCGCCCTCGCGCAGGGCGACGACGGCCCGCCCGCCTGGGCCTACGCGGTCAACCCGCCGGCCTTCTCCCCACCACCGGATGACGGCATTCCCCGGCGCGTGCCGGGAAGCGCCGCCGCCTTCACCCTGACCCAAACCCGCAACCTGTTCTTCGCGCCTGACTGGCATCCCGACGATCACCCGCCCATGCCCGACATCGTGTCCCAGGGGCGCAGGCCAGCGGTGATGGCCTGCGGCTCGTGCCACCGTGCCGACGGCTCAGGCGGGCCGGAGAACGCCGGTCTCGCGGGATTGCCGATCGAGTATTTCCGACAGCAGATCGCCGAATTCCGGAGCGGCGCGCGCGGCACTTCGGTGCCCGGACGGGCACCGACGCAATTGATGATCGCGACCGCGCGATCCATGACCAGCGAGGAGGTCGAGGCCGCCGCCGCCTACTTCGCCGCGATCCGGCCAAGGGCGGCCATCCGGGTGGTCGAGGCCGAGCAGGTGCCGAGCACCCAGGTGACCGGCTGGTATCTCGTGCCCCAGGGGGGCGGCGGCACCGAACCCATCGGACGACGCGTCATCGAGGTGCCGGAAGACCCGGACAGCTTCGCGCTGCGCGACGGACGGGCACGCTTCGTCGCCTATGCGCCGCCGGGCAGCCTCGAACGGGGCCGGGTGCTGGCGACCACCGACGCAGGCGACGCGGTGCAGTGCAGCGCCTGCCACGGCCCCGCGCTCCGCGGCGTCGGAGCTGTTCCCGGCATTGCCGGGCGATCGCCGAGCTACATGGTCCGCCAGTTCTACGACTACCGGACAGGCGCGCGGGCGGGCGCCGACAGCGCGCCGATGCGATCGGTCGTCGAAAGCCTCTCGCCGGATGACCTGGTCGCCGTCGCCGCGTATGCCGCTTCGTTGACCCCGTGAGCTGATCCGTCGAGCCGATCATCCCGAACGGACGTGGAGCGGGAGAGCCGGTCGCGGCTGCCCGCGGCGCCGAGCCGACCTCGACGGCGTTCTATCGCCGCGACAGCAAGCCGACGACCACCGCCGTCACCGCCGCGCCGAGCAGGCCCTTCTTCGCGTTCTGGCTGCGCAGCAGCGGCGCGAGGACCATCGCCCGCGCGGCCTGGTCGCCGATCTGCCGCACGGCTTCCTGCCGCAGCCGCACCGCTTCGTCGGCCACCGGGTCGTGCCCCGCGCGCGATGCCATCCAGGCCAGAAGCGCCAGCAGCACCAGGTCGCCGGCCGCCACCCACATCGCGGCCACGACGGGCCCGCGGCCGGGCTCGAGCGCGGCGAAAGCGGCGAGGTGCAGCATGACCAGCATCATCACGAGGAAGATGACGGCCGCGGCCGCATAGCCCGCCTGCATCCCGCGCGACCGCACCAGGCGGCGGAGGTGGAGTTCCTCCGCCGCCCAGGCCGCCTTCGCAAGGCTCAGCAGACGCACCGATCAGCGCCGCTTGTCGTTCGAGTAGACATAGGTGGTGCCGCCCATCAGGCGGCCGATCAGGAAGCCCGCCAGCCCCGCCGTGGCGATCGCCAGGATCGGACGCTCGCGCACCGTCTCGGCGAATGTCTCGGCGCCTTCCTCGATGGTGTCGCGGGCGCGGCGGGAATAGTCCTCCACTGTTTCCGCGGCGGTGCCGAGGGCCGGTGTCACGCGGTCCTGCATCAGCCGCTCCACCTGCGCGCGCAGGCGGGCGAGCTCGGTGCGGGCATCCTCGGCCAGCCTCGTGCCGGAGGCCACGGCTTCGTCGCGCAGGTCGCGCATGTCGTTCGCGGGTTGCGACATCGATCATCTCCCTGGTTCTGGAATGTCACGCAACGAACGCCCGATGACGGGCGGGGTTCCGGCACGCAGCGGTTGACAGGCGCGGCAGCGGGCGGGAAGCGTTCCCGCGATGACTTCCCCGCTCCTGCGCTTCGAGCATGTCTCGAAGAGCTACCCCGCGACGAAGGGCGCCGAGACGCCCGCGGCGCTCTCGGCGCTCGATCTCGACATTGCGCGGGGCGAGCTGCTGACGCTGCTCGGCCCCTCGGGGTCGGGCAAGACGACGACGCTGATGCTGCTCGCGGGGTTCGAGCTGCCGGACGAGGGGCGCATCCTGCTGGAAGGCCGCGACATCGCGCGGCTGCCGCCGCACAAGCGCGGCATCGGCGTGGTGTTCCAGTCCTACGCCCTATTTCCGCACATGACGGTGGCGGAGAACGTCGCCTTCCCGCTCGAGGCCCGCAGCGTGCCGAAGCCCGAGCGGGCGGAGCGCGTGCAGCGCGCGCTCGGGATGGTGCGCCTGCCCGGCTATGGCGACCGCCGCCCGGCCCAGCTTTCCGGCGGCCAGCAGCAGCGCGTCGCGCTCGCCCGCGCGATGGTCTTCGAGCCGCCGATCGTGCTGCTCGACGAGCCGCTCGGCGCGCTGGACAAGGCGCTACGCGAGGAGATGCAGCACGAGATCCGCACGCTGCACCAGCGGCTCGGCCTGACCATGATGTACGTCACCCACGACCAGTCGGAGGCGCTGACGCTGTCCGACCGCATCGCGGTCCTGGCGCGCGGCCGGCTGCGCCAGGTCGCGCCCCCGCGCGAGCTCTACGACGAGCCCGCCGACGCCTTCGTCGCAGGCTTCGTGGGGGAGAACAACAGCCTGAGGGTCGGCGTGGCGGCGGTGCTGGACGGTCATGCGAAGCTGCGCCTGTCCGACGGGACCGAGGTGCGGGCCGCCTTGGGCGAGGCCCTGCCGGCCGGCAGCCAGGGCGTGCTGATGGTGCGCCCGGAGCGGGTGGCGCTGACCGCGCCGGACGTGGCCGGCGCGCTGCGGGCGACGCTGGCCGAGGTGCTGTTTCAGGGCGATCACTTCCGCCTGCGCCTGGCGCTGGCCGGCGGCGAGGAGATCATCGCCAGGCGGCCGGTGGGCGGCGAGCCCCTGCCAGAACCCGGCAGCACCGTCGGCGTTGCCTGGGCGCCCGACGAGGCCCTGGTCTTCCGGGGCGGTGCCGACATGGACTGATCGGGCGCTGCGGCAGGATTTCGGTTGCGGCGGCGGAATTCTTTTCCACTAATGCGCGAAATCGGATGGGACGCCATCATGCCGCGTTGCAGGATCCTTCTTCTCGCGCTGCTTCCGCTTACAGCCTGCGCGGGCCGCGCCGCGCCTCCCCCGGCCGTGCCGGCGCCGCAGATCTTCACCTCCGGCACGGGCTGCACGCCGGCGCGGGAGCAGTTGCAGCGCGCCGACACCTTCTTCGCCGCGCAGCCCGGCTCGGTCGGCAATGTCTACGCCGGGGGCATGCCCTTCATCCCGCCGCGCGGCCCGATCGGCGGCGCGCTGCTGCTGAGCGCGCTCGCAGCCCAGTCGGTCTCGGCGCCGGATGCCGCGGATTATGCGGGCCGGCGGCGGGCCGATACGCGCGACGACCAGCCTTCCCTGCTGCGCTCCGTGGGCGGGGACCTGCTGCTCGAGGCCGAGCTCCTCGCCACCACTCAGGCTGCGGCCGAGGTCATGCTGGCCTGCGACGATGCCGCCGAAGCCGCCCCCCTGGCCCGCCGCATCGCCGAGCGCGCGTCCGCGCGCGCCGCGCAGCTGGACCAGGGCGTGGCGCTGGTCGCGCCGGCCCAGCCGATGCGCCTGATGCCGGGATCGGAGCTGCGCGGCCTGGCCGAGACGCTGCGCCGCCGCCGGGCCGAGGCGCTGGAGACCCTCGCGCGGCTCGAACGGGCGGGCCGGCCGGTTGGCATGGCCGCCGTCGCGGAATAGCGTCCCCGCCTCCAGTCGGAGACGGAGGATCGCGATGCGGCGCAGGACGGTGATCGGCTCGGCAGGGGCGCTGGCGGCGGCGGCGCTCGCGCCGAAGGGGGCGGATGCGCAGGCGCGCGACCTGACCGTGGTCTCCTGGGGCGGCGCCTACCAGGATGCGCAGCGCGAGGTCTATTTCCGCCCCTTCATGGCGCAGTCGGGCCAGCGCTTGCTGGAGGAGACCTGGGACGGCGGCGTCGGCGTGCTGCGCGCCAAGATCCAGTCCGGCGCCAACACCTGGGACGTCGTGCAGGTGGAATCCGAGGAGCTGCTGATCGGCACCGAGGAAGGCCTGTTCGAGCGGCTGGACTGGAACGCGATCGGCGGGCGCGACGCCTATATCCCGCAGGCCGTCAGCGACTTCGGCGTCGGCGCGATCCTCTATTCCTTCGTCCTCGCCTGGGACCGCGGCCGCGTCCGCGAAGCGCCGCGCGGCTGGGCGGATTTCTTCGACACCGCGCGAATTCCCGGGCGCCGCGCGCTGCGCAAGGGCCCGAAGACGACGCTCGAGGTCGCGCTGTTGGCGGACGGCGTCGCGCCGGGCGAGGTCTATCGCGTGCTCGGCACGGATGCCGGCCTGGACCGCGCCTTCCGCAAGCTGGACGCCATCAAGGCGAATCTCGCGTGGTGGGAACGCGGCAGCCAGCCCGCGCAATGGCTCGCGAGCGGCGAGGTCGCGCTGACCAACGCCTACAACGGGCGCATCGCCGCGGCCAATGCGAACGACAGCCGCGACTTCGGCATCCAGTGGAGCCAGAACCTCTACACGCTCGACAGCTGGGTGATCATGAAGGGCAGCCCGAACCGGCAGAAGGCGCTGGATTTCCTGCGCTTCGTGGGTCAGCCGCAGGTCCAGGCGCAGTTGCCGCCCAGGATTCCCTATGGCGTGACGTCGAAGGCCGCGAACGCGCTGATCCCGCGCGAGGTGCTGCAGCAGCTCCCGACGGCGCCGGCGAATGCGGAATCGGCGCTGCAGATCGACGACAAGTTCTGGCTCGACAACCTCGACCGGCTGAACACGCGGTTCAATGCGTGGGTGAGCCGGTAGATCCCGGCTGCTGACGGTGGCGCTGACACCACCCGCCCGCTGTGCGGGCACCCTCCCCCGCGTGCGGGGGAGGGATGGCGAGGGGGCAGCGCAACTCCCGACGGCCCCATGACTCCCCGCCGCGGCGCCGTCCTTCTCGTCGCGCCGCTCCTGCTCTCGCTGCTGATCGGCTTCGTCGCGCCGATCGGCGCCTTCCTCTGGCGCGCCGTCGCGGATGTCGAGGTCCCCTCGGTCCTCCCGCGAACCCTGGCCGTCCTGCGATCCTGGGACGGCGCCGCCATCCCCGACGCCGCCTTCGCCGCGCTCGCCGAGGACCTCCGCGAGGCCCGCGCCCGCGACACCGAGACCGGCGCCGGCGGCATCGCCCGCGCCGCCGCGCGGCTGAATGCCGAGCATCCCGGCATGCGGTCCCTGCTGCCCGCGACCGGCCGCCGTGTCGCCCAGACCGGCGACGACCGGTCGCGCATCCTCTCGGTCAGCGAGGAATGGGCGACGCCGGCGCCGTGGCGCGCCATCGAGCGCGCCGGCGGGCCCGTCACCGATTTCCGCCTGCTCGCCGCGCTCGACCTCGGACGCGACGGCGCCGGCGCGATCGTCGCGGTGCCTCGGGACGCGGCGATCTGGCGCGGCATCCTCGGGCGCACGCTCGGGATCAGCGCGTCGGCGACGATCCTCTGCCTGATCCTCGGCTATCCCCTGGCCTGGCTGATCGCGGTCGCGCCGGCGCGCGCGCAGCCCTGGCTGCTGGGCGGCGTGCTGCTGCCGTTCTGGACGAGCCTGATCGTACGCACCGCGGCCTGGATGGTGCTGCTGCAGAAGGAAGGCATCGTCAACGCCGCGCTGATCGGCGCGGGCATGCTGGACCGGCCGCTGCCGCTGCTGCTGAACCGCTTCGCCGTACTGGTCGCGATGGTGCACATCCTGCTGCCCTTCATGGTGCTGCCGATCCTGGCCGTGGTGCGCGAGATGGACTGGCGCCTGGCGCGCGCGGCGGCCTCGCTCGGCGCGGCGCCGTCGCGCGTCTTCTTCCGCGTGCTGCTGCCGCTGTCGCTGCCGGGCGTCGGCGCGGGCTGCCTGCTGGTCTTCGTGCAGGCGCTCGGCTTCTACGTCACCCCGGCGCTGCTCGGCGGGCCCAATGACCAGATGCTCTCCTGGTTCATCGGCTTCTATGCCAACCGCACGGTGGATTGGGGCATGGCGGCGGCGCTGAGCGTGCTGCTGCTGGCGGCGGTGGCGGCGGTGATCGGGCTCTACGGGCGCCTGGTCGGCTTCGACAAGGTGAAGACGGCGTGAGGGCCGCGCTCTGGGCCTTCGGCCTTCTCGTGCTGACATTCCTGACGCTGCCGATCCTGGTGGTGGTGCCGCTGTCCTTCTCGGCCGGCAGCTTCCTGCACTATCCCCTGCCGGGGCTGTCGCTTCGCTGGTACGGCGCCTTCTTCGCCTCCGACTTCTGGCTGCCGGCGCTATGGAACTCGCTCACCCTCGGGACGGCAAGCGCCGCGCTCGCGACGATGCTCGGCGTGCCGGCCGCCTTCGGGCTATGGCTCGCGGATGTCCCGGGGCGACGGCTCGTGCTCGGCGTGATCCTCGCGCCGATGGTGGTGCCCGCCATCGTCGTCGCGGTGGCGCTGCTGTTGGCCTTCGGGCCGCGCGGCCTGGCCAATACCTTCGCCGGCCTCGTCATCGCGCATGCGATGCTTGGCGTGCCATTCGTCGTGGTGACGGTGCTCGCCTCGCTGTCGCGTTTCGACCGCGTGCTGCTGCGCGCCGCGGCGTCATGCGGCGCCGATCCCTGGCGGGCCTTCTTCCGGGTCTGCCTGCCGCGCATCGCGCCGGGCGTTGCCGCCGGCGCGGTCTTCGCCTTCGCGACCTCGCTCGACGAGACGGTCGTGGTGCTGTTCCTCGCCGGCCCCGGCCAGCGCACCCTGCCGCGGCAGATGTTCGCGGGCCTGAACGATGAGATCAGCCTGACCGTGATGGCGGCCGCGACGCTGATGGTGCTGCTGTCGCTGCTGCTGCTCGGCGCCGTCGCCTGGCTCCGCCGTCCTGCTACCTGACCGAGGAGAACGCAGTGGGCTGGAGGAACATGTTCTCGATGCTCGACAGGATCGGACCGTCCGCCTCGCTCTTCCGTCGTGCTTCCTGCCATTCGGGATCGGCCATGAAGCCGGCCCATTTCGCCTCGCGCTCCGCCATGCTCTCCCAGGCCAGCAGGTAATAGAGCGCGTGGTTGGACGGCCCGACCAGCACCGTCCAGAAGCCGGCCTGGCGGATCCCGTGGCGGTCCCAGATGCGCAGCGTCTCCGTCTCGAAGCGCTTGAGCAGCGCGGGCAGGCGGTTCGGCAGGCAATGGTAGATGCGCAGCTCGTGGATCATCGGCGTCCCCTTCCCATCGCCCATCCTCGCCCCGGAACCCCGGGCTGGCAATCAACCCCTGGCGCATCGGGCGAACCGCCCTAATCTCCCGCCCGGGGAAGAGCCCAGGAGACACTGCATGACCGCCTTCAACCGCCGGGCGCTGTTCGGCGCCGCAGCCGCGGCCGCCACCGTCTGGGCGAGCGCGCGCCCGGCCCTGTCCCAAGGGACGCAGGCATCCACGCCGCCGTCCGGCCCCTTCGCCCTGCCGCCGCTGCCCTACGCCTTCGACAAGAACGAGGCGGCGATCGACGCGCGCACCATGGAGATCCATTGGCGCTTCCACCACGGCGCGCAGGTCGCGAACCTGAATGCCGCGCTCCGTGACCATTCGCAGCTCGGCGCCATGCCGCTCGACCAGCTGCTGATGAAGCTGAACGAGGTGCCGGAGGCCGTTCGCACCGCCGTGCGCAACAACGGCGGCGGGAATGCCAACCACACGATGTTCTGGCAGATCATGGGCGGCGCGGGCGGCGAGCCCACGGGGGAGCTCGCGGCGGCCATCGCGCAGGATTTCGGCGACGTCGCCACCTTCAGGACGCGCTTCAACGCCGCCGCGAACGGCGTCTTCGGCTCGGGCTGGGCCTTCGTCACCGTCACGCCGGCCGGGCGGCTGGCCATCGTGACCAGGCCCGGCCAGGACAACCCGCTGATGGACGGCCAGCGTGTCCTCATGGGCAACGACGTCTGGGAGCACGCCTACTACCTGCGCTACCAGAACCGCCGGCCCGAATACACCGCGGCCTGGTGGAACGTGCTGGACTGGTCGAAGCTGTCCGAGCGCTACGCGGCGGCCAAGGCGGGAACCCTCAGCATCTGACCGTGTTGCGCGACACTTGATGGCGGATCGGATTCGCGCCTCCGGGCAATCCTGCCCTGCGGCGATCCGATCCAAATGCGGATCGGATTCACGCCTCCGGGCAATCCTGCCCTGCGGCGATCCGATCCGGTTCCCCATGAGGTCGCGCATGCCCGTCCGCCTGAAGCCGCTCGCGCGGCAGGTCGTCCTGATCACCGGCGCGAGCTCCGGCATCGGGCTCGCGACGGCAAGGATGGCCGCCTCGCGCGGGGCCGCGGTGATGCTGGTCGCGCGCGACGAGCCGTCGCTGTCGGAGGCCGCGCAGGCGATCCGCGACCTCGGCGGCCGTGCCGCCTTCCACGTCGCCGACGTCGCCGACATCGCCGCGCTGCAAGCCGCTGCGGTTCGCGCGGAGCATGAGTTCGGCGCACTCGACAGCTGGGTCAACGACGCCGGCACCTCCGTCGTCGGCACGCTCGAGGAGACGCCGATCGACGACCAGCGCCGGCTCTTCGACACGAACTACTGGGGCACGGTGAACGGCAGCCTGGTCGCGGCGAAGCGGCTGCGGCAGCGCGGCGGCGCGATCGTCAATGTCGGGTCGGTGCTGTCGGACCGCGCGCTGATCTACCAGGGCACCTACAGCGCGACGAAGCACGCGGTGAAGGCCTTCACCGACACGCTGCGCATGGAGCTCGAAGCGGAAGGCGCGCCGATCTCCGTCACACTGATCAAGCCGTCCTCGATCGACACGCCCTTCCAGGAACACGCGCGTCTGACCTGGGAGCTGCCCGGCGTGCGCGTGCCGCCGCCGGTCTATGATCCGCAGCTTGTCGCCCGCGCGATCTGCTTCGCCTGCGCCAATCCGCGCCGCGACCTCGTGGTGGGCGGCGGCGGGGCGGTGATCGCGCTGGCCGGCGCGCTGTTCCCGCGCCTGACGGATTTCGCGATGGAGGCCGTCGGCAAGCCGGGCCAGGCCGCGTCACCGGAAGGCCTGCCCGAACGGCGCGACAACCTCCGCCGCGGCCGGCCGGGCGGCGATGCGCGATCGAGCCTCGGCCGCGCCGCGCGCCGCACCAGCCTGCTGCTGGAGGCGCAGCTGCATCCCCTAGCCACGCTGGCGACGCTGGCCGGCGCCGGCGCGATGGCGATCGGGATGCTGGCTGCGCGGCGGAGGTAGCCCGTCGCCTTCGCCGGCGGGTGCCGGCTCAGCGCTGCCAGGGCGTGTAGGGCGGCTGCGGGTATTGCGGCGTGGGCAGGTTCATGAAGAGCTGCGGCATCGGCATGGGCTGGGACGGCGCCGTCGCCGGCACGGGATCGCCGCAGGCCGGGCGCAGCACGCCGCAATCCCAGCGCCAGCCATCCGGCCGCCCCGACACGATGCCGCCGCGCTGGTAGCCGCAGGCACAGAGCCTGCCCGCCATGCAGGCGACGGCGCCGGCGCGCCGGTCGGTGCAGGCCATGGGATCGCTCCCGACGACCTCGGTTTCCTGGACCTGCGCCAGGGCGGGTGCCGCGAAGAGGAGGAGGACGAGGAGACAGCGCATGGCCCGAGACTGCCGCGCCGGCGTGAACCGAAGCTTTACAGCCCGAGCGCCTCGGTCACGATGCCCTCGGTCAGCAGCTGCGGCAGCACGATGGGCGCCGCCGCGCCCGGTGCCCAGTACAGATAGAGCGGCACGCCTTCCCGCCCGTGCTCGCGCAGCAGCGCGCCGATGGCGGGGTCGCCCCGAGTCCAGTCCGCCTTGAGGTAGGCGACGTTGCGCGCCGCGAACGCGTCCTGCACGGCCGCACCGCGCAACGCGATGCGCTCATTCACCTGGCAGGTGATGCACCAGGCCGCGGTCGCGTTGACGAAGACTGGCCGTCCCTCGGCCCGCAGTTGCGCGACGCGCGCGGCGGACCAGGGCTCGGCGCCCGGCCCGGCATCGGCCGCCGAGGCCGGCGCGGTGGTCAGTTGCGGCAGCAGGGCGACGGCGCCGAGCAGCGCCAGCCCCGCGGCCGCCCGACCCAGCGTCACGCGGCGCCCGGCATCCGCCCGCTGCGCCCAGCCCAGCGCCCAGAGCCCGATGGCCAGCACCACCGCGCCTGCCAGCGCGATCATCACCCCGTCCGGCCCCGCGAGCTGCGCCAGCACCCAGACCAGCCAGGCCGCGGCGGCCAGCATCGGGAAGGCCAGCGCTTGGCGCAGCCGCTCCATCCAGGGCCCGGGCCGCGGCAGCAGCCGCGTGAGCGAGGGCACCACCCCAAGCAGCGCATAGGGCGCCGCCAGCCCGAGCCCGAGCGCCAGGAACACCGCCACCGCCTGCTCCGCCGGCATGGCCAGCGCGGCGCCGAGAGCCGCAGCCATGAAAGGCGCCGTGCAGGGCGTGGCCAGCAGCACCGCCAGCGCGCCGGTGAAGAAGGCCCCGGCATGCCCGCCGCGCGCCGCGAGCCCATGGCCGGCGCCGACCGGCCGCACCCAGAAGACGCCGAGCAGGTTCAGCGCGACGGCCAGCATCAGCCAGGCCATGCCGGCGACGAAGGCGGGATTGGTGAACTGGAAGCCCCAGCCCGCGGCCTCGCCGCCTTCCCGCAACGCGATCAGTGCGCCGCCGATCGCGGCGAAGGTGGCCATCACGCCCGCGGTGTAGCTCGCGGCATGGATCCGCACCTCGCGGCGTGCCTCGCCGGACAGGCGGGCCAGCGCCATCGCCTTCATCGCGAGCACCGGGAAGACGCAGGGCATCAGGTTCAGGATCAGCCCGCCCAGCAGCGCGAAGAGGATCGCGGTCGCGAAGGGGATCACCGGCGCGGCCAGCGCCGGCCCGGTGACGGGCCCCGAGACGTCGAAGCTGGCGCGCTGGCCGCCGGCGTCGCGCAGCGTGACCGTGCCGGCCAGCGCCTGCGGTCGCGCGCCTTCCGCCAGCCGCAGCCCCAGGACCAGCGAGCCGTCGCGCCAGGCCAGGCTCTGCGGCGCGGTGGTCTCGATCACGCCGGGCTCGAAGGGGAAGAAGCTGGCTTCCCGCACGATCTCGGGCGACAGGCCCGGGCCAGCCAGCGCCAGGCTCGCCGTCGCGCCGGTCATGCCGGCCTGGACGGTCCAGGGGGCGGGGCGGGGAATGCGGGCCGCCGTCGCCTCGAACAGCGGCGCCTCGACGGGGGCCGGGACGGCGCGGTCCGCGACCGGCAGCTCGATGACGAAACGGCCTTCCTCGGGGATGCAGAGCTCGGCGCAGACCAGCCAGCTCGCCTCGGCCTCGATCCGGAAGGCCTCGCCCGGCCGGGCGGAGGCCGGGACCTGCACCGCGATCGGCAGCAGCACCTCGTTCCGGTAGCCGTAGTTGACCAGCGGGCCGTAGGGAATGCGCCAGGGCGCCGGCCAGGCGATCGGGCCGTGGGTCGCGCCGTCCGGCAGGGTCAGCGCGATCTCGGTCGGCGCGCCGGCGTCCCCGGCGTTTCGCCAGTAGCTGTGCCAGCCCGGCTCCAGCCGCAGCCGCAGCCCCGCCTGGAACCCGGTGCCCGGCGCGACCGCCGCGACATCGGTCGCCAGCGTCGCCGTCGCGCGGGGCGAGCGATGCGGCGCGCTTTCCGCCCCGAGGGCGGGCGCGGCCAGGCCGAGCAGGAACATGACCGCCAGGCGCCACATGGCTTTCCATAGAGCGAGGCAAGGCGCGTTCGGCAACCCCAAACCGCGCGGGTCAGCCGTGAGGAAGTGTGACGCCCAGCAGGCGCCGGGCGCGGGGTTCGCGATGGCGCGCGATCCGGTCTATGCCCGGCCGCCATGGCCGACCTGCCCGACCTGCCGATCACGGAGGCGCTGCCCCGCCTGGCCGCGGCGCTCCGAGACGGATCCAACGCCGTGCTCGTCGCCCCGCCCGGCGCGGGCAAGACGACGCTCGCGCCGCTCGCGCTGATGCGGGAGCCCTGGGCGACGGGGCGCATCCTGGTGCTGGAGCCCCGCCGCGTCGCCGCCCGCGCCGCGGCCCGCCGCATGGCGGAACTGTTGGCCGAGGCGCAGCCCGGCGGCACGATCGGGCTCGCCACGCGGCTCGATCGCGCGGTGTCGGACCGCACGCGGGTCGAGGTGATCACCGAGGGGCTGCTGGTCCGCCGCCTGCAGTCCGACCCGGGCCTGGACGGCGTCTCGGCGGTGCTGTTCGACGAGGCGCATGAGCGCAATCTCGACACCGACCTCGCGCTGGCGCTGTGCCTGGACCTGCAGCGCGCGCTGCGGCCGGAGCTGCGCCTGCTCGCGATGTCGGCGACGCTGGACGTGGCGCGCTTCGCCGCGGTGCTGGGCGACTGTCCCGTGGTGGAATCGCTCGGCCGCGCCTTTCCCGTGGCGATCGAGCACCGCGAGCGTGACCTGAAGGAGGCCCGCGACCTGCCGGAGGCAATGGCGCAGGCGATCCGCGCGGCTCTCGTCAAGCATCCCGGCGACCTGCTGGCCTTCCTGCCGGGCTGGGGCGAGATCCGCCGCACCGCCGAGCGGCTGTCCGGCATCGCCGCCGAGGTGATCCCGTTGCATGGCGAGCTGCCGCCGGCCGAGCAGGACCGCGCGCTGAACCCCTCGGCGAACCGCAAGGTCGTGCTGGCGACGTCGATCGCCGAAACCTCGCTGACTGTCCCCGGTGTGCGCATCGTGGTGGATGGCGGCTGGCGTCGCGCACCGCGGCTCGATCCCGCGTCGGGCCTCACGCGGCTGGTCACCGTGCGCATCAGCAAGGCCGCGGCCGAGCAGCGCGCCGGCCGCGCCGGCCGTACCGCGCCGGGCGTCGCGATCCGCCTTTGGACCGAGGCGCTGCATCGCGGCCTGCCGCCGGCCGACCGGCCGGAGATCCTGGAGGCCGAATTGTCGGGCCTCGCGCTGGATCTGGCGGCCTGGGGCGCGGCGCCGGGGGACCTGGCGTTCCTCGACCCGCCGCCCGTCGGCGCACTCGCCGCGGGGCGCGCGCTGCTGCGCGAGCTCGACGCGCTGGACGCGGCGGAGCGCGTCACGCCGATGGGCCGCGCCATGGCGCGGATGGGCACGCATCCCCGGCTCGCGCGGCTGCTGCTGGCAGCCGAGGACGAGCGCGAGAAGGCGCTCGCCGCCGACCTCGCCGCACTGCTGGAGGAACGCGATCCCATCCGCGATCGCGAAGCGCCTTCCGACATTAATGCGCGGCTCGAATTGCTGCACGGCGCCGACCACCCGAACGCCGACCGTGCCACGATCCACCGCATCCGCCGCGCCGCGGCGCTGCACCGCCGGCGGCTCCGCCTGCACGGCACCGCGCTGCCGGGCGGCGAGGCCGGACCGTTGCTCGCCGCTGGCTTCCCCGACCGGATCGCGGCGAAGCGCGGCACGATGGACGGCGCGTTCCGGCTCGCGTCGGGGCAGGGCGCGCGGCTCGCGGCGAATGACCGGCTGGCCAAGACGCCGCTGCTGGCGGTCGCGGACCTGGAACTCGCGGGCACCGAGGCGCGCATCCGAATGGCCGCGCCGCTGGACCTCGCCGTGCTGGAACGCCGCTTCCCCGATCGCCTGCGCTGGGAGGAAGGGGCCGCCTTCGACGCGCGCGCCGGCGCGGTCCTGGCGCGGCGGCGGCGGATGTTCGGCCCGCTGGTGCTGGAGGAGCAGGTGCTGCCCTCGCCCGATCCCGCCGTGGTCGCCGCCGCACTGGCGACAGCGATCGCGGAGCGGGGCTTCCGCGACCTCGACTGGACCGAGGCCGCGAAGCAGACGCGCGCGCGGCTGCGCTGGATGCGCGGCGTCGAGGGCGAGGAATGGCCGAACATGTCGGACGACGCGCTGGCCGCGAGCGTGCAGGACTGGCTCGCGCCCCATCTGCACGGCCGCACGAAGCTGGCCGAGGCGAAGGCGCTGGATGTCGCGACCATCCTGCGCAGCCTGGTATCCTACGACCGCCAGCGCCGCCTCGACGCCGCGCTGCCCGCGCGTATCGAGCTGCCGGGCCGGCGCAGCGCCGCGGTGGACTACGACCGCGAGGTGCCGACGCTAGAAGCGCGCGCGCAGCACCTGTTCGGCCTGGACGCGCTGCCGGCGCTGGCGGAAGGCCGGGTGCCGTTGCAGGTCGCGCTGCTCTCGCCGGCCGGCAGGCCCATTGCCGTCACCGGCGACCTGCAGGGCTTCTGGCGCGGCGGCTGGCTCGATGCGCGCAAGGACATGCGCGGGCGATACCCGAAGCACGCCTGGCCCGAGGAGCCCTGGCGCGAGACGGCTATGCCGGCAGCGCTGCGCGATAGAAGCTGAGGTCCAGGTACTTCATGGGATCCGTCAGGTTCGTCGCGGGCGGCCCGAACTGGTTGCGCACCTGCAGCACCGTCCGGATGCCCGGGATGTCGAGCGCGGCGCGCCGCTCGAAGCCGCCGGTGGGGTCGAGCAGCACGCGATACGACGCCTCGGCCACCGCCTCGTTCATGGTGGGCACGTTGCGGCGGAGGATCGCCAGCGCCTCGGCCCTGTTGGCGGGATCGTACAGCCAGCCGAGCGCGTCCACCGTGCCGCGAATGTAGCCGATCACGGCGTCGCGGTTCTGCGCCGCCCAGCTTCGCCGCGTGGCACCCACCAGGCCCTGATAGGCGCCGAGCGCGCGCGCGGCATCGGCCAGCACCCGGAAGCCCTGCGCCTCGGCCTGCACCTCGAAAGGCGAGATCAGCAGCGTGCCGGCGTGCCGCTTCTCGAGCAGCGCCTGGTAGCGCTGCAGCACGCCGCCGGCGCGAACGTAGCTGACCTCGTCCTGGCGCAGCCCGCCGACCTCCACCAGCTTGCGCAACACGAAGGCGTAGCCGGTCGTCAGCGCATCCACGGAAAGCTCCTTGCCGCGGAGGTCGGCGAAGCTCGTCACCTCCGGCACGGTGACCAGGCGCAGGAAGCCGTTGTCGCCGCCCATCACGACGACAAGGTCGGCGGCGTCGGCGGCCGGCGCCTCGCCCTGGCCCTCGACATAGGCGATGACGTTGTCGATGGCGGTGACCGCCATGTCGAAGCGGCCGCCAATGAGGTTGGTGAGCTGGAAGACGGAATTGGGCGTGGGCGTCAGGTTGATGCGCACGCCGTGGCGTTCGAAGGCGCGCTTCTCCATGCCGACCCAGATCGGCCAGTTGAAGCCGCCGGGAAAGGTGATGAGCTCGATCGTCCTCGGTGCCTGGGCGCGGGCGGCGAAGGGGGCGGCGAGCGCGCCAAGCAGCGCCGCGCGGCGGGGCAGCGTGAATCGGTGCATGATCGTTTTCTCCCGGTCTATCGCGTGATGCAGGCGAAGCTCTCCGCGCGCCGCGGATCGCCGGTGCCGTCGTGACGCGGCCAGGCCGGCCAGCGGCACATCGGGCGCGAGGCCGTGGCGGCGAAGGGCGCCTCGGCCGCATGGCCAGTGAGCGTGGGCGCGTCGGGCGGCGCCGTGCCGCGCTCCGCCCAGGCGTCGAGCAGGGCGAGCAGGTCCACATGGCTCGGCATCGCGGCACCGTCCAGGCCGCTGAAGACGCGGCCGCCATGGTTCGCGCCGGGCACGGTGTAGAGCCGCATGAAGCGGTCGACGTTGTCCTGGCCCAGGCGCGCGACGACGGAGCGGAAGTATTCGATGCCCGCCATGGGGCTCTGCGCGTAGTCCGCCAGGTTCTCCTTCAGGATCAGCCGCCCGCCCCGCGCGGCGAAGGCCGAGAGGTCGGGGTTCGTCGTGTCCATCAGCCGCGAGAGCTCTGCGAGCCGCGCGGCGAAACGTGACGCATCGAAGCGCAGTGGATCGAAGGCCGGATCGCGCGCGACGAAGTAGCGGACCATGCCGTTGCCGTACCACCAGAGCCGGCTCTGCCGCTCCGGCGCAGGCATCGGGAAGCGCGGCGCCTCCGGCCCGAAGGTCCAGGCGACCATGCCATCGGGCTGGTCCTCGCCGCCGTAGAGATAGGGCGGGTAGGCGTCGAGGCCGTTGATCTGCGCGAAAGGCAGCCGGAAGGCAGAGCGCACGCTCCGCACCGCCGCGAGCTGCCGGTCCGACAGGCACTCCGCGCCCTCGCGGCCATCGGGGCAGCGCGGCGCATCGGGGCCGAAGCGGCGGGCGCAGCCCTCGACATCGCTGACGACCCCGTCGGCGAGCCCGTCCATGCCGTCGCAGGCCGCGATGACGCCACGCCGCAGCACGGCGACGCGCTGCGCATCGAGCCAGCCGCCATCGGCCTGCGCCACGCCGCCGCGCTCGACGAAGGCGAGCATGAGCCCTACCCAGTTGATCACCGGCACGGCGCTGACCACGCCGTCATAGTCCTGCGGGAAGCGCTGCGCGACGACGAGGCCTTCGCGCCCGCCCTCGGATCCCCCGAAGAAGTAGGTGCGCGCCGGCGCGCGGCCGTAATGCGCGGCGACCAGCAACATCGCGACGTCGCGCACCTTCTTGTAGGACGCGTAGGCGAAGTTGGTCAGCGCTTCGTCGTTCAGCGCGAAGGCCTGGATCTCCGGCAGGGCTTCGTTCTGGTGGCCGGAATCCGTGCCGTAGGTCGCGTAGCCCTGCGTCAGCGGCGTCGGCGCGCCGGGCAGCGAATCGCGCAGCGGCGCGAGGCCGGTGATAAGCACGCCGTTGAAGCCGCCGCCGCCATATTGCAGCGCCTTGCCGTTCCACTCGGCCGCGATCGGCAGGTTGAGCTGGAAACGGATCGGCGGCGCCTGCGGATCCACCGGCGCGATGCTGCCGAGCAGGCGGCAATGCGCGGGCTGGGCGGAGACCGGGAAGCCCGTCGCGTCGCGCGACGGGCCGGCCGGCGCGGTGAAGGTGGCGGTGGCGACGGTGGCGCCGCCGGTCGGCAGGCCGATGTCCTCGGCCGCGATGGCGCGCCCGGCCAGTGCGGCGCAGGCGGCTTCCGGCGTCTGCGCCGAGGCCGCGCCGGCGAGCGCAACGGCACCCGCCAGCGCCAGGAAAGCGAGGCGCATCGCTTATCTCCTCCCCGTTGTCGGAGCGAGCATGGTCGGATGATCCCCGACGGTCCAGCGCGCGCCCTTGAAAGCCCTCTCCCCCCTGCGGGTGGAGAGGGTTCTAGACGTAGCCCAACCGAGCGTCGCGTGCCGCGGCCTCGTGGTCGCGCGCCGCGGGATCGCCGAAGCCGCCGCCGCCCGAGGTCTCGAGCCGCACGACATCGCCCTGCACCAGGGGCAGATTGTCGGTCTTGGGCGGGATCGGTGTCTCCGCCCCCGCGCGGCGCAGCAGCAGCGCGCCCTTCGCCGCCGCGCCGCCGCCGGCCAGCCCATAGGGCGCGTGGTCGAAGCGGTCCATGTTGGCGGTGAAGAAGCAGCGCGCGCTGTCCACGCGCCACTCGCGGACCAGGCCAAGTCCGCCGCGGAAGCGCCCCGCGCCGCCGCTGCCCTGCCGCAGGCCATAGCGCAGGACCGTCAGCGGCAGCTGCGCCTCGATCATCTCGACGGGGATGTTCGCGTTGTTGTGCATGCCGGAGGCAAAGGCGTTGACGCCGTCCTTCGCGGGATGCGCGCCCGACCCACCGATCTCGATCTCCACCAGCACCTCGCGCGCGCCGGTCTCGGCCACGGTCTGGAAGGTCGTGACGTAGCTGTTGCCGTAATAGGCGGCGGGGATGAGGTCCGGCACGGCCTGGTGCAGCGCGCCCATCATGGCATTCAGCAGCCGGTGCGTCGCGGCGATGCGATGCGCGACCGGCGCGGGATGGCGCGCATTCACCACCAGCCCCTCGGGCGCCACGACGCTGATTGGACGGTAGCAGCCCGCCGACATGTGCAGCGACGGATCGGCGCAGCACATCAGCGCGAACATCACCGCGGCATTGGTGCTGGCGAGCGTCGCGTTGGTCGGGCCCGCCACCTGCGGCGAGCAGCCCGAGAGATCAACCATCGCGGTGTCGCCCTCGATGGTCAGCCGGACATGCAGACGGATCGGCTTGCCGATATCGATGCCGTCGTCGTCGAGAAAGTCCTCGAACTCGTAGGTGCCGTCGGGCATGCGCGCGATCGCGGCGCGCATGCCAGCCTCGCTCATGTCAAGAATGCGCTGTCCCGCCTCGATCACCGCCGCCGCGCCGAAGCGCCGCGCGAGCCGCGTGATGGCCGCGGCACCTACTTCCAGGCTGGCGAGCTGCGACGACAGGTCGCCCAGCAGCAGGTCGGGCTTACGGACGTTCTGCCGGATCATCGCCCAGACCGCGTCGTTGCGGATTCCGCGGTCGAACAGCTTCACCGGCGGGATGCGCAGCCCTTCCTGGAAGATCTCGGTCGCCTTGGCGGCATAGCTGCCGGCCGCGAGCCCGCCGACGTCGATGTGGTGGCAGAGCGTGCCGACGAAGGCGATGCGGATTCCGTCGTGGAACACGGGGCGGAAGGCCAGGATGTCGGGCAGGTGCTGGCCGCCGCAATAGGGGTCGTTGAAGATGACGACGTCGCCCTCGTTCCAGGTGTCGGGCTTCACATGGTCGGCCAGCAGCGCGCGCAGCGCATGGGTCATGGAATTGAGGTGGCTCGGGATGCGCGCGGATTGCGCGAGGTTCGATCCCTCGGCGTCGAAGACGGCGGTCGAGTAGTCCAGCAGTTCCCGCACGATGGTGCTGCGGCTGGTGCGCCAGATCGTGACGTCCATCTCAGCCGCAGCGGCGGTCAGCGCGTTGCGGATGACTTCGATCTCGATGGGCCCCAGCATCAGGCGGTCCTCCGTGCGACGATGGCGCCTTCGGGGTGCAGCGCGGCGGTCCAGCCGCGCGCGATGACGTGGGTGGCGAAGGCTTCCTCGATGATGGCGGGGCCTTCGACGCGATCGTGCGGCCCCAGCCTGTCGCGGTGCCAGACCGGCCAGTCGCTGACCGCGCCATCCTGCCAGGCGCGGCGCGCGGCGGGCCTGCCGGGTTCCACTGGCGGTGTCGGCGCGGCTTCCTCGGGCTTCGCCAGACGGCCGATCGCGGAAGCCCGCAGCGTGACGAATTCGACGGGCTCGCCCTCGGCGGCATAGGAAAAGCGCGCCCGGTGCGTGGCGTGGAAACGTGCGAGCAGCGGCTCGATCGCCGGCGCCTCCGGCCAGGGGATCAGCAGCTCGAAGGCCTGGCCGCGATAACGCAGGTCGACGGCGAGTCCGACCGCGCGATCCGCTTCCGGCACGCCATCCTCCGCCAGCCGTGCGAAGCCGGCCTCGCGCAACGCCGCGGCCTCGGCGGCGATGGCGCCTTCATGCGCCGGGTCCACCGGCATCAGCCGCGACCGCGCGAGATCCTGCACGAGGTCGGAGAACAGGATGCCATAGGCCGACAGCGTGCCGGGCTCGCGCGGAAAGACGACCTCGGTGATGCCGAGCTCGTCCGCAACGTCGCAGGCATGCAG
Organism: Falsiroseomonas sp. HW251; assembly: GCF_050563545.1. NCBI lineage: Bacteria > Pseudomonadati > Pseudomonadota > Alphaproteobacteria > Acetobacterales > Roseomonadaceae > Falsiroseomonas > Falsiroseomonas sp. HW251. The sequence goes on along the minus strand of NZ_JBNXUM010000011.1, from coordinate 55,660 downwards.
CCCGCCGGCGCCGCCGAAGGACAGCAGCGCGAAGTCGCGGGGATCGAGCCCCTTCTCGAACAGCGAGAGCCGGACGGCGGCGGCGAGCGCGGCGTTGGTCACGCGCAGCACGCCCTCGGCGGCCTGCTCGGCGGAGAGGCCGAGCGGGTTGCCGATGCGCGTCGCCATCGCTTCCCGCGCGCCGTCCAGCTCCAGCTTCATCGCGCCGCCCAGGAAGAAATCCGGATCGAAGCGGCCGAGGACGGCGTTGGCATCGGTGACTGTCGGCTCGACGCCGCCGCGGCCGTAGCAGACGGGCCCGGGACGCGCCCCCGCGCTGCGCGGGCCCGCCGTCAGCCGCCCCGCCGCGTCCACCGATGCGATCGAACCGCCACCGGCGCCGATGGTGCGCATCTCCACCATTGGCAGGCGGACGGGCAGCCGGTCCACCTCGCCCTGGGTGACGAGCCCGACGCGATGGCCCTGCACGACGGAGACGTCGAAGCTCGTCCCGCCCATGTCCACCGCGACGAGGTTCTCTCGCGCGAGGCGCCGCGACAGCCGCTCCGCCGCCAGCGCGCCGCCCGAGGGGCCCGACAGCAGCAGCCGCGCCGGCTGTTCCGCCGCACGCGCCAGGCTGCACATGCCGCCATTGGACTGCACGAGGAAGATGCGCGGCGCGAAGCCGCCCTCGCCGAGGCGGGCTTCCAGCTTCTCCAGATACCGCCGCACTACCGGCACCAGCAGCGCGTTCAGCACGGTGGTGGACAGCCGCTCGTATTCCCGGATCTCGGGGCTGATATCCGACGACAGGCTCACCGGCACGCCGGGCAGCGCGGCCGCGACGGCGTCGCGCAGCGCCTGCTCATGCGCGGGATTGGCGTAGGCGTGCAGCAGGCCGATCGCGATCGCCTCCGGCGCGGCGGCGCGCAGACGATCCAGCACGGGCTCGAGGTCACCCAGCGGCGTCTCCACGCTGCCATCGGCGCGCAGCCGCTCCGTCACGCCGAACCGCAGGTCGCGCGGGATCAGACAGGGAAAGGGATCGGGCGCGAGCCCGTAGATGTCGCGGCGTACATGGCGGGTGATCTCCAGCACATCCTCGAAGCCCGCCGTGGTCAGCAGCGCGCCGCGGGCGAGCTTGCGTTCCAGCACCGCGTTGGTCGCGATGGTCGTGCCGTGCAGCAGCAGGCCGACATCGGCCAGCGCGAAGCCGAAGCGCGCGGCGGCCTGGCGCACGCCCTCCAGCAGGCCCTCCGACGGGTCAGCCGGCGTCGTCGGCGTCTTCCATGCGACGACGCGACCCTGCCGGGCGTCCAGGATCTGCAGGTCGGTGAAGGTGCCGCCGATATCCACGGCGATGCGGACGGGCCGCGTCATCCAGTCGTTCCCCCGGGAGTGCCGCGCCACGCTACCCCGCCGGCCGGCGCGTCGGGAGAGGCCCCTGCCCCGTTGCGCGCCGGAGCGTCCTGCGCTGACCTGTGGGCCGGAGGAACGACGATGGCCAGGACCTGGGACATGCCGCGCCGCACGGCGCTGGCGGCGCCGCTGCTTCTGCTGGGACAGGGCGCGCGGGCGCAGCCCGCCTGGCCCGACCAGGCCATCCGCATCGTCTCGGCGGGTGCGCCGGGCGGCTCCACCGACGTGATGGTCCGCGTGATCGCGGAGGCGCTGGCCGCGCGCTTCGGCAAGCCCTTCCCGGTGGATGCACGGCCAGGAGCGGAGGGCGTGCTCTCCGCCCAGGCCTTCGTGCAGTCGCCGGCGGGCACGGCGCTCTACTTCACCAACACCGGCACCATCACCACGACGCCGCTGCTGTTCGACAACCTGACCTACGACACCTGGACGGACCTGGTGCCGATCGGACCGATCTGCACGGATTTCCTGGCCTATGCCGTCAACACCCGCTTCCCCGCAACGACGATGGCCGAGCTGTTCCAGCACGTCCGCGCCAATCCCGGCAGGTTCAGCTGGTGCTCGGCGCCGGGCGCAACCTATCTGCTGACCAACGCCCAGCTGCGCCGCGACGGGCTGGACATGACCTTCGTGAACTACCGCACGACGACGCAGGGCTCGACCGACACGGCGGAAGGCCGCGTCGAGATGGCGGTGATGCCGCTGACGACGAACCTCCTGCCCTTCGTCGCGCAGGGCAAGCTGCGCGTGCTGGCGGTGACCAACGCCGTGCGGTCGCCCGCCGCGGCCGATATCCCAACCGTCGCGCAGGCCGGCTTCCCCGACCTCGAGGTCGAGGGCTTTCCCGGGATCTTCGGCTGGAAGGGCATGCCCGACGCGCTCCGGACGCGGCTGTCCCAGGCAATCAACGAGATCATCGCGGAGCCCGCCATCACCGCGCGCTTCCGCGAGTTCGGCATGATCCCGCGCCCGTCCACCCCGGAGAGCTTCACGCGCGACCTGCGCAGCCTGCATGAGCGGCTGGCCGTGATCGCGCGGACCTACGGCGCGCGCCCGCCGGGCTAGGAAAGCTTGTACAGCTTCCGCGCATTCCCCCCGAAGATCGCCGCGCGCTGCTCATCGGTCAGCGGCGCGCGGAAGGCGAAGCGCGGGTCGTCGAAATCCCAGTGCGGGTAATCCGTCGAGAACATGATCCGCTCATGCCCGATCCAGCCGATGATCTCGATGAGGTCGGCGGGATCCTCTGGCTCCTCGATCGGCTGCGTCGTGTAGAAGATGTGTTCCCGCACATACTCCGACGGCGGGCGCTTCAGATGCGGCACCTCGCCGCGCATCCGTGACCAGGCGCGGTCCATCCGCCAGCACAGCGCCGGCGACCAGGTGAAGCCGCCCTCGATGAGGACGACCTTCAAATCGGGGATGCGCTCGAACACGCCTTCGAACACCAGGCTGGTCACCACGGCCTGCATGTTGGCCATGTTCGCGTGGTGCTCCTGCAGGTAGTAGGTCGGCATGCCCGCGCCGGTGGAGGGATGCCCCGGCACCCCGCCGACATGCAGGCCGATGGGATAGCCGTGATGTGCCGCGGCTTCGAGGATCGGCCAGTAGCGGCGGCGGCCCGTCGGCTCCAGCGCCTTGGGCGGGAAGATCACCTGCGCGAAGCCGCCGAGCGCGGCGCAGCGGTCGATCTCGCGCACGGCGGCGTCCGGGTCTTCCTGCGGGACCATGATGCCGCCATGCAGGCGCGGCTCCGGCCCGACCCAGGCCTCGCGCTGCCAGTCGTTCGCCGCGGCGCAGATCGCGGCAGCGAAATCGAGGTTGCGCTCGTCGCAGCCGGTGGGCCGCAGGAGCATCAGCAGCCCATGCGCGATGCCATGCGCGTCCAGGTGGTGGCGGCGCAGGAAATCCAGGTCCGACCCCGGCGGGCCGCCATTCGGCGGCCAGGCGTCGGCGCGCGACACCGCGGGCTGGAAGCGGGGATGCTGCAGCGTCGCCGCAAGGCCCTGGCGGTTGTTCTGGCCGAAGGCCTTCGCATGCTCCACCCAGCGCGCAGGCATCCAGGGAAAAAGCTGCGCCTCCGACACCAGGTTCGGGTGGATGTCGCAATCCACGATGCCCGTCGTCGCAACGCTTGCCGCATCGCGGTCCTGCACGGCGACGCTCATGCCACGGTCTCCCTCAGGCGGGGCCAGGTCTCGGCGGGGTTGTCGATCAGCATCCGGCGCAGCAGCGCGTCGTCGATGCCGTCAGGCACCGGCCCCGGTCGGTCGTCATGCCAATGCGGCCAATCCGAGGAGAAGACCAGCATCTCCGGCGCCGCGATGTGATCCAGCGTGCGGGACAGCATCGTCGCGTCTGGCGCGTCCACCGGTTGCAACGACACCCGCACCTGCCTTCGGATGATCGTGCTCGGTGCCTCCTTCACCCAGGGCACCTCGGCGCGCAGCCCGCGCCAGATCTTGTCCATCCGCCACAGGAAGGTCGGCAGCCAGGTGATCCCGGACTCCAGCAGCACGACCTTCAGCCCCGGGCAGGCCTGGAACACGCCCTCCGACACCAGGCTGGCGAGCTGCGCGTCAAAGGCCTGGGCCTGCAGCACCAGATCCTCGACATGGAAGGACGGCCAACCCGTCGCGCCCGGGGCATGGCGGAACAGGCTGCCGCCATGGATCGCCAGCGGCAGCCCGTGCTTCTCCGCCGCCGCCCAGACCGGCCAATAGGCCCGCCGGCCCAGCGGCATGTCTCCCATCGCCGGGACCAGCACCTGCACGAATCGGGGATCGGTGGCGCAACGTTCGATCTCGGCGACCGCGAGTTCCACGTTCTGCATCGGCACCAGGATGGAGGCGCGCAGCCGCGTCTCCCGGTCCAGCCATTCCGCCGCAACCCAGTCGTTCACGGCGCGGCAGAAGGCGGCGGCCATGTCCTCGGTGTGCAGGGCGATCGCGCCATGCAGGGCATGGGCGATGGCGCAGCGGAGCCGCAGGGGGTCCAGCACCTGCGCCCGCAGCGCGTCCAGCGACGGGTCCGCCCGCGTCTCGGGCCGGGCCGCCACCGGCAGGCGGGGCCGCGCCGAGGAAAGCGTGAAGTCCAGCCGGTCCAGGCCGCGCAGCACCGCCTGCTCGCGCCAATGCGCGTCAAGATAGGGCAGCAGCGCTCGGCTCGAGGGCGGCGGGATATGGACATCGGCATCCACGCCGCCGGCCGGGATGGCTCTCATGCCCCGAGTCTAGGCCCGGGCGGCCAGGCTGGGTAGCGCGGCGGCCGGATCGGTCGCGCTTGCCCATGGCCATGCCGGCGGCATATCTTGCCGGTCCGTTAATCCGGGGAGGTCCCTTTGAAGCTGACCCGCTTCCTGATCGGCCTGACCGCCATGCTCGGCATGGGTTGGGCACTGTTCTGGCTGGCCCTGTCCCAGCCTGGCTGGGCGCCCATGGTCGTGCTGCTGATCGCGGTGGGCATGCTGGGCCAGCTGCTCCTCGACGTGGACCGCAAGCGCCGCGACCGGGCCGACGCCCGCCAGCGCTGGGACAGCGTCCGAACCTCCCGCCAGCTGCCCTGACGCGTCCCGGCGGTGGCCGGGGCTCGCAGCATGACGGCCTGATGGCGGGATCATCGAAGGGACCGCGCAGCGGCGTGCCCGCCGGCGCGGCGGCCCCACCATGTTCGGCCTGACGCCGGAACAGCGCGCGATCCGGGACGGCGTCGCCGCGCTCTGCCGCCGCTTCGGCGACGAGTACTGGTCGGAGTGCGAGCGCGCGGAACGCTTCCCGACCGAGTTCAACCAGGCGATGGCCGCCGATGGCTGGTTCGGCCTGACGGCGCCAGAGAGGCATGGCGGCGCCGGACTCGGGATCAAGGAAGCCGCGATCGTGATGCACACCGTCGCCTCGCATGGCGGCGGGATGGCCGCGGCCTCCTCGATCCACATGAACATCTTCGGCTTCCACCCCGTGCTGGTGCACGGCACGGACGAACAGCGCGCGGCCTGGGTGCCGCGGCTGATCGCGGGAGAGGACCAGGTCTGCTTCGGCGTGACGGAGCCCGATGCGGGCCTCGACACCACCTCCATCACGACCGTCGCGCGCAAGGTGCCGGGGGGCTACCGTGTCACGGGGCGGAAGATCTGGACCAGCACCGCCCAGGTCGCCAACAGGATCCTGCTGCTGACGCGCAGCACGCCCAAGGCGGAATGCCGCCGGCCGACCGAGGGCATGACGCTGTTCTACACCGACCTCGACCGCAGCCGGATCGAGGTCCGCCGCATCCCGAAGCACGGCCGGGCAGCGGTTGATTCCAACGCCGTCTTCATCGACGACCTCTTCATCCCCGACGCGCATCGCATCGGCGCCGAGGGCGCGGGCTTCCGCTGCCTGCTGGACGGGTTGAACCCCGAACGCATCCTGGTCGCGGTGGAGGCGATCGGCATCGGGCAGGACGCGCTGACCCGCGCCGCGGCCTATGCGAAGGAGCGCGTCGTCTTCGGCCGCGCGATCGGCCGGAACCAGGGCATCCAGCATCCGCTGGCGGAATGCTGGCTGAACCTGGAGGCCGCGCTGCTGATGGCGGAGCGCGCGGCGGACCTCTACGACCGCGGCGAGCCCTGCGCGACGGAGGCGAACGGCGCCAAGTTCCTCGGCGCGCGGGCCGGCCACCAGGCCTGCCTGCAGGCCGTGCTGACGCATGGCGGCATGGGCTATGCGAAGGAATTCCAGGTCGAACGCCTGCTGCGCGAGGTGCTGCTCTGCCGCATCGCGCCGGTGACGGAGCAGATGATCCTGTCCTTCGTCGCGGAGAAGGCGCTCGGCCTGCCGAAATCCTACTGACGGGCGCCCCGGCGGGCTGACTGGCCGTTCAGCGCTGCCACCGTGCCCGCGCCAGGGCCAGCGTGCCGCGGGCGCCGACCTCGTGCAGCGACCGCAGCCAGCGGCCGACCGGCCCGACGAAGGCGGGCTGTCGGCCGAGGTCGCCGAACACCGCATCCACTGTCAGCAGCGGCCCGGGGTCCGGTCCGCCCTGCCGCGCCCGTTCCCGGATGAGCGGCGCGAGGGAATGGCGCAGCGCGATCGGCTCGCCCTTCTCGTCCACGCCGCTCGCGCAGCGCATCCAGGCCGCGACGGCGAGCGTCAGCAGCTCGACCGGCTGGCCCGCCCGCAGCCGGTCGCGCAGCGGATCGAGCATGATGTTGGGCGACCCGTCCGCGACGATGCGGCCTGGCGTATCGCGGATCGCGGGGTTGGCGAAGCGCGCGATCAGCGTGCGCTTGTAGTCCTCGATGTCCACGCCCGGCACGGGCGGCACGGTCGGGCCGGTCTCCTGGTCCATCACCGCGCGCATGAGCCCCGCGAGATCGGGGTCGGCCATGCAGTCCGACACGTATTCATGGCCCAGCAGCCGGCCGAGCCCTGCGACGGCGTGGTGGCTGGCGTTCAGGAGGCGGAGCTTCATGAGTTCATAGGGGCCGACATCGGGCACGAGCTGCACGCCGACCTCCTCCCAGGCCGGGCGGCCGGCGGCGAAGCGGTCCTCGATCACCCATTGACGGAAACCCTCGCAGGGGACGGGCCAGCGGTCGCGCAGGCCGAAGCGCGCCTGCACCTCGTCGCGGTCGGCATCGGTGGTGCCGGGCGTGATGCGGTCCACCATCGTGGCGGGGAAGGTGGCCTCGGCCTCGATCCAGCGGGCGAGTTCGGGATCGCGCAGCGCGGCGAATTCCAGCACGGCATCGCGCAGCACCTGGCCGTTGTGCTGCAGGTTGTCGCAGGACATCACGGTGAAGGCGCCGCGCTTCGCGTCGCGCCGGCGCCGCAGCGCCTCGGTCACCACGCCGATCGCGGAACGCGGCGCCCGCGTCGCGGCGAGGTCCGCCTGGATCAGAGGATTGCCGGGATCGAGCCGCTTCGTCGCGCGGTCCACGCCATAGCCGTTCTCCGTCACGGTCAGGCTGACGATGCGGATCGCGGGGCTGTCCATCGCATCGAGCAGTGCGACCGAGGATTCGCCGGCGAAGATGAGCCCGGCGAGCGATCCGATGACGGTCGCCTTCGCCTCGCCCTCGCCGCGTTCGAGCAGCGTGTAGAGCCCGTCCTGCGGCGCCAACGCCTCCACGATGCTGCCGTCCCGCGGCATCAGCCCCGCGCCGAGGATGCCCCAGGACAGCGTATCCGCGCGACGCTCCATCAGGTCGTGCGCGTAGCGCGCCATGTGCGCGCGGTGGAAGTTGCCGGGACCGAGATGGACGATGCCGGCGGTGACGCCGCCGGGGTCGAAGGACGGGCCGTCCAGCCCAGTCGGCAAGGCGCGCAGCGCGGCGCGGCCGAGGTCCATCACGCCTTCCCTCCTTCTCGCGCGATCACCAGCTCCGCCCCGGCCGCCCCAAGTGCCTTGCGCGTGGCCGGTGGGACCGCCGCCTCCGTCACCACCACCGCCCCGCGCCCCGGGCGCGCCACGCGGCAGGGCGCGGCGCGGCGGAACTTCGCGCCGTCCGCCACCACCACCAGCCGCCCGGCGCCGGCCAGCATCGCGCGTGCCACGGCAACCTCGTCCTCGTGGTAGTCCAGCAGCCATCCGTCGGCGCCGACCGCGCCGCAGCCCGTGACGAGCGCATCGCAGCGCCAGCGCGCGGCCATCTCGGCCGCCGTCGCGCCGGCCAGCGCGCCGTTGCGCGGCTGCCAGGCGCCGCCGAGCAGCTGCACCTTCATCCCCGGCGCGGCGCCGATGATGCGTGCCGCGGCGCTGCTGTTGGTGACGACCAGCAGGTCGCGATGCGTCGCCGCCAGCGCGGCCGCGGTCGCCTCCACCGTCGTGCCGGGGGTCAGGAACAGGGAGGACCCGTCCGGGATCAGCGCCGCTGCGACGCGCGCGATGCGCTGCTTGGCCGCGCTGTTCTCGACATGACGCAGCGCGTAATCCGTGTTGGCGATGGAGGAAGGCAGGCTCGCCCCGCCATGGTGGCGCCGCAGCAGCCCCTTTTCCGCGAGGTCCGAGACGTCGCGGCGGATGGTCTGCGGCGTCACGGCAAGGCTGGTCGCGAGCTCCTCTACGCCGGCATAGCCGCCGCACCGGCGCAGCGCGTCGAGGATGGCGGCGTGCCGGCTTTCCATCCCCATCGCTGCCCTCCCCTGCCCCTCGTGACGTTTGCGAAAACGAAAACGGGCTTGCGGAAGCGAACATAATCCGGCTTCACTGCGCCCCGCAACCGTCGATGGCCTCGAAGCGCTGTTCGCTGCCTTCGCGCGGGGCGAGCGGCTGAAGCCCGTGCTGTCGCCATGAGACCGCGATGCCTTCCAAACAGGAGAGCCCGATGACGAGCACCGCCCCGAAGGCCGATCTGCGCGCCCTCGCCCGTCCTTCCGGCGCCTTTGCCATGTTGGCGGTGGACCAGCGCGAGGGCCTCCGCGCCATGATGGCGGCGTTCCAGCAGGCGCCGGTCACGGACCGGCAGATGGCGGACTTCAAGATGGCCGCGTTGCGCGCGCTGACGCCGCACGCCTCTGCTGCGCTGCTGGACCGCGAGCTCGCCTGGGATCGCGCCATCGCCGAAGGCGCGGTGGCACCTGGCTGCGCGAAGATCGTCGCCGCCGACGTCCTGCTGCCCGGCAACGGGGAGCTCGTCTCGGAATCCAGCATCGACGACCTCGTCGTGCCCGCGACGGTGAAGGCGCAGGGCGCGGTCGCGCTGAAGCTCCTGGTGATCTGGCGGCCGGACGACCCGCCGGAACCCCGCATCGCGCTGGTCCAGGATTTCGTCGCGCGCTGCCGCGCCGGCGGCCTGATCAGCATCGTGGAGCCCGTCGGGCGCAAGCGGCGCGACGGCATCGCCTGGAACCACGCGGACGGCATCCTGCCCGCGGCGCGCGAGCTCGGCGGGCTCGGCGCCGACATCTACAAGGCGGAGATGCCGCTGTTCGGCAAGGGCAGCGAAAGCGAGGTGCGCCGCGCCTGCGCGGAGCTCACGCGCACGGTGCAGGGGCCCTGGGTCGTGCTGTCCTCCGGCGTCGAGCCGGACGATTTCCCCCAGGCCGTGGACTGGGCCTGCGGGGAGGGCGCGTCCGGCTTCCTTGCGGGGCGCGCGGTCTGGCGCACAGTGATCGGCAAGCCCGACATCGAGGCCGCACTCAGGACCGACGCCGTGCCGCGCCTGCAGCGGCTGGCCGAGGTGGTGGATCGCGCGGTCGCGGGCTGACGGCGGCCACCGCCGAGCAGAGGGTGCTGCAGGCGGTGAAGCGCCGCCGCGGCGCCGGGTCGGTGTTCGAAGGCGAGGGCTGCCCCGAGCAGCGGAACGGCCGATCTGCCGCGACTTGATCTGCTGCTTGCTGGCGAACGCGAGAGCCGAAGCCGATCGCGTCGCGGCCGAACGAACTCTTTCGTTGGTGCCTGCAATACGAAGGCGGGCCTGCAACGCCGCCCGCGGGCGCGACTTGCCCCGTTTCCCGTTCTCTTCGGCAGAGGCGAAGAAGGCGGACGAGGGCGGCATGCTTGGCCTCGTCGGATGCGCGCTAGTCGAATGCGGTTGTCACGCCAGTCCGGCCGCAGTCGGACCGCCGCGCCTTCAACGCTTGACAGGAGCTGCTCGGCAACGCAGTTTTGTTCGGCATATCGGATGTGTTCATGTACGCGAACACTCACTTCGCTGATCACGAGATGTCGGAGGTCGTCTTGGAGAGCGCTTCGCGCCAACCGGTCACGCAGGAGGGACGTATCCGTGACTGATCCCACGCTCGAGGACCGGCTTGCCATCCGCCAGTTGGTGGAGGACTGGGCGATCTGGCGCGACGCCGGGGAGTGGTCGCGATTCCGCACGTGCTGGCACGCCGACGGGGTGATGATGGCGACCTGGACGCAGGGCACCGCCGACGCCTTCGTCGCAGCCAGCCAGGACGCCTGGCGCAAGGGCGTCTCGATCCTGCATTTCCTCGGGGGCCACACGGCGGATGTCGCGGGCGATCGGGCGGTCGCGCAGACGAAGATGACGATCAGCCAGCGCGCGGAGGTGCACGGCGTCGTGGTTGACGTGGTCTGCACCGGACGCTTCTGCGACTGCCTCGCGAAGCGGGACGGACGCTGGGCGATCGTGCTGCGGCAGCCGATCTTCGAGAAGGACCGCATGGACCCCGTGGATCCGGCCGCGCGCCTCGTCCTCGACCCCGGGACGCTGCGGCGCTTCCCCGTCGGCTACCGCCACCTGGCCTATCTGCAGACCCAGCTCGGCTACGACGTGAAGACCGACATGCCCGGCCTGATGGGAGCTGCGACCGATCGGCTGCGGGCGCGGGGCACCGCCTGGCTCGCCGGGGCGTCAGGCCATCCGGCTGACGCGGCGTTCGGCGCGGCGGGTTCGGCGTGAGCGGGCCCGGGCAACCGCGCGACGCCGTCGCGCATAGCTCGGCGAAGCTGCCGACCGGCGTGCGGCTGCATGTCGCGGAGGCCGGTCCGGCGGATGGCGAGGCCGTGCTGCTGCTGCATGGCTGGCCGCAGACCTGGTTCGCGTGGCGGCGCGTCATGCCGATCCTGGCCGCAGCCGGGATGCGCTGCATTGCGCCCGATCTTCGCGGCTTCGGCGCAAGCTCGAAGCCCGCCGGCGGCTACGACAAGAAGACGGTGGCGGCGGACCTGCTCGCGCTGCTCGATCATCTTGGCGCCGCCCGCGCCTGGGTGGTCGGGCACGACATGGGCGCGCAGGTCGCCTATCCCTTCGCGGCGCAATGGCCGACGCGCACGCACGGCCTGGTCTTCATCGAAGGCGGCCTGCCCGGCTTCGGGCAGGAGCGTGGGATGGACGTCGCCGCCGGCGGCAGCTGGCATTTCGGCTTCAACCGCGCCGGCGACATCGCCGAGGCGCTCGTGCGCGGGCGGGAGCATCTCTTCATCCGTCACATGATCCGTCGCGAGACGGTCGGCGTGTTCGATCCGACCGCGATCGGCGAGGAGGATATCGCGGTCTATGCCGCGGCTGCCGCCGCGCCCGGCGGCCTGCGCGGCATGTTCGCGCACTACGAGGCGCTGATCCCGCAGGACCGGGACGACAATCTGCGCTTCGGCGCGGAGAAGCTGGCGCTCCCGGTGATGGCGGTCGGCGCCGATCATGGCTATGCCGAGGGCTCGCTGAATACCATGCGGAAGGTGGCGCAGGATCCAGTCGGCTGGATCGCGCGCGATTGCGGCCACTACGTGCCGGAGGAACGCCCCGCGGAGCTCGCGGCGGCGCTGCTCGCCTTCTTCCGCGGCGAGCCGCCGGCGTGAGCGACCTCGGCCCCGACCAGCCGGCGCGCCAGCGCCTCCGCCGCGCGCCGCAGCGCGGCGCCGACGCGCGTCCGCGCCGCCGCGTCGAAGCGCGCGGTCGGCAGCGCCACGTTGACCGCGCCGAGCGGACGGCCCTCGCCGTCCAGGACAGGCGCCGCGATGCCGACGATGCCGGGATGGCGTTCCTCGAAGGAGAGGGCGAGGCCGTCGCGCCGGGTCTCGGCCAGCTGCTTCCGCAGCGCCTTCTCCGACCGGACGGTGCGCGGCGTCAGCGGCTGCCAGGTCTCGCGGGCGAGATAGTCGGCGAGCTCGGCTTCGGGCAGGTGCGCAAGGATCGCCTTGCCCGAGGAGGTGGCGAACAGCGGCAGCCGCGTGCCGACATGAAAGACGAAGACGAGCGGATGGCGCGCATTGGTCGCCGCGACGAGCCGAGCGCCATCGCCCTCCGGCACGCTGAAGCCCGCGGATTCGCCCACCTCGGCCGAGAGACGCGCGACGATCGGGCCCGCAGCCTCGGCCGCGCCGGCACGGCGGCGCGCGCCGGCGAGCAGGTCGCCCACGCGCGGGCCGAGGCGATGCCCGCCCGCCTCGGTCTCCACATAGCCGCGCGCGGCGAGCGTCCGCAGCAGGCCCGTCAGGCTGCTCTTCGGAATGCCGAGTGCCGACCCGATCTGCGCGTGGCTGAGCGGCAGCGGGCGCTCCGCGAGCAGCTCGAGGATGTCGAGGACACGGAAGGCGGACTTGACGGCATCGCCGGCGGGCTGGGGCATGCGCGCAAGTGTGTTCATAAGTGTGAACATGGTCAAGCCGCGCCATGACGGACGCACTGTTCGCCGGTTTCGAACTGCACCGCGCGACGCTGCCCAATGGGCTCGCGGTGAACTTCGTGACCGGCGGCGCCGGCCCGCCGCTTCTGCTGCTGCACGGATGGCCGCAGACCCACGCCGCCTGGCATCGCCTCGCGCCGAGGCTCGCGGCCGACTTCACGGTGATCGCGCCCGACCTGCGGGGCTATGGCGGCAGCGACGGGCCGGAGCCCGACGGCGCGCATCGTGCCTACGCGAAGCGCGCCATGGCTGAGGACGCGCTGGCGCTGATGGACCTGCTCGGCCATGAGCGCTTCGGCGTGCTCGCCCATGACCGCGGCGCGCGGGTCGGCTACCGGCTCGCCCTCGACGCGCCGGCGCGGGTCGCGGCCTTCGTCTCGCTCACGGTGATCCCGACGGTGGAGATGTGGCGCCGCGTGGACCGGCGCATGGCGACCGGCGCCTGGCACTGGTTCCTGTTCCAGCAACCCGGCGAGTTGCCGGAGCGCATGCTCGCCGCCGATCCCGACTTCATCCTGGACTGGATCCTCGACCGGATGGCGGGCGGGGCCGGGCGGCTCGATCCTCGCGCCTTCGAGGCCTATCGCAACGCCTTCCGCCGGCCCGAGGTGCGGCGCGCGATGGTCGCGGACTACCGCGCCGCGGCGACGACGGACGAGGCCGACGACCTGGCCGACGAGGCCGCCGGGCGGCGTTTGCGCTGCCCGATGCTGGTGCTGTGGGAAGCTGCGCGCTGGCGCGATGGCGAGACGCCGGCCGACATCTGGCGGCGCTGGTCGGAAGCCCCGGTCGCCGGCGCGCCGATCGCTGCCGGGCACCTGATGGCGGAGACGGCACCCGACCTGGTGCTCGCCGAGGTTCAGCCCTTCCTGCGGGAGCACCTGAGATGATCGCGATCGCGCCCATGACCTATGGCGATGCCGCGGCCGCCGAGGCGATCGAGGCCGCCGCCGCGGGCGGTTTCGAAGCCGTCGGGCTGCGCCTGGTCGAGCCGCGACGCTACCTGCCCGAGGCGCTGCGCGTACCCGATGCGGCGGGATTGAGCGCGGCGGCCGCGGCGCTGCGCAGCGCGGGCCTTGCGGTGCTGGAGATCGAGGCGGCCTGGCTGATGCCGGCCACCGACGTCAGGCTGCTGCGCCCGGCGCTGGCGGCTGGCGCGTTTCTCGGCGCGCGGCATCTCGTCATCAACATCGATGACCCCGAGCCCGGCCGCGTGCGCGACAGGCTCGGGATCCTGACAGAGGACGCGGCCGCGCATGGCATCCGCGTGATGCTGGAGTTCCTGCCCTACACCACGGTGCGCGACCTCGCGGCGGCGGTCGCGCTGGCACACGCGGCGGGGCTCGGCGTCGTGGTGGACGCGCTGCATCTCGCACGCTCCGGCGGTGATCCGGCGGAGCTCGCCGCGGTGCCGCCCGGGCTGGTCGCGCATGCGCAGATCTGCGACGCGCCGGCGGAAGCGCCGCCCTTCGCGGAGCTGCGCGCCGAGGCGATCGGCGAGCGCCGCTATCCCGGTGAAGGCGCGCTGCCGCTCCGCGCGCTGCTGCGCGCGCTTCCGCCCGGTACGCCGCTGAGCCTCGAGGTGCCGCGTTCGTTGGATGCCGGCCTGTCGCCGCGCGAGCGCGCGATACGCGCCGGCGCGGCCTTCCGCGCCTGGCTGGCCGAGGCAGCGTGATGGCAGCGCCCCTGTCCGATCTGCCGTCCGGCACGACGCGCGTCGTCGGCATCATCGGCCATCCCGTCGCGCAGGTGCAGGCGCCGCATGCACTGACCGCGCATCTGCGCGGACGCGGCGTGGATGCGATGGTCGTGCCCTTCGAAGTCGCACCGGACGACCTCGCGCCGTTCCTGGCCGGGATCGCGCGCTCGCCCTCGCTCGCCGGGCTCGTGGTGACGATCCCGCACAAGCCGGCGGCCCTCGCCGCGGCGCGGGGCACGCCGCGCGAGATGCGGATCGGGGCGGCGAACGTGCTGCGCCGGACGGACCACGGGTGGGAGGCCGACATGGTGGACGGCCAAGGGTTCGGTGCCGGCCTCCGCGCGGGCGGCTTCGATCCCGCGGGCCGACGCGTGCTGCTGGTCGGCGCCGGCGGCGTCGGCGCGGCGATCGCCGTCGCGCTGGCCGATGCCGGCGCCGCGGAGATTGCGATTCACGACCGCGATCCCGCGCGCGCAGCCGCGCTGGCGGAACGCGTGCCGCAGGCGCGCGCGGTGGACGCGCCGGACGCCTCGGGCTGCGACCTTGCGGTGAACGCGACCCCGCTCGGCATGGCCGAGGACGATCCCCTGCCCTTCGACCCCGCAGCGCTGGCGCCCGGAGCGGCCGTGGCGGAGGTCGTGATGAAGCCGGCCGAGACCAGGCTGCTGCGCGCAGCCGCCGCGCATGGGCTGCAGGTCTTCCCCGGCCGCCTCGTCATGGAGCACCAGCTGCCGCTGCTCGCGGGCTTCCTTTTCCCGGAGCTGTCGTGACGCCCGACTTCGACGTGATCGTGGCGGGCGGCGGCTCCGCCGGTGTCGCGGCGGCGATAGGGGCCGCGCGCTGCGGCGCGCGCACGCTGCTGGTGGAGCGCTACGGCTTCCTCGGCGGCGCGGCGACGGCAGCCGGCGTGCTCACCTATTGCGGGCTCTACGTTGCGGGCGATCGCCCGCGGCCCGCGGTGGCCGGCGCAGCGGAGGAGGTGCTGGCAGCCCTGCGCGCGCTGGACCAGCCGACAGCGCCGCGCCGATCCTCCACCGGCAACTGGGTGGTCGCGCTCGATCCGGAGGCGCTGAAGCTCGCGCTGGACCGCGTGGTGCGCGCCGCCGGCGCCTCGGTTCGCCTGCATGGTTTCGTCACCGAGGTCGAGCGCGACGGCGACGTCCTGGTGGCGGTGACCATCGCGACGCCGGACGGCCCGCGCCGGATCGCCGCGCGGGCCTTCGTCGATGCCAGCGGCGATGGTGCGGTGGCCCGCGGCGCCGGCGCGCTGCTCGACCCGCATCGCGGCGCGCAGCCTGGCTCCCTCCCCATCCGGATCGGCGGCGTCCCGCGCGACGCGCCCATCGGGCGCGAGCTGATGCGCGCGGCCGTCGCCGCAGCGGATGCGCCGCGCGGTCCAGCTGGCGCGCTGCGCGCCAATGGCGGCTTCTGCCACCGGCTGTTCGACCGCGACGAGGTCTGGTGGCTTGGCGTGGACCTGGCGACAGAGGACCTGACCGCGGCGGAGATGCTGGGGCGCGAGCTCGCCGCGGCTTTCGTCGCTGCCTTGCGGCACGTCGGCGGGCCGGCCTGGTCCGGCGTCTTCCTGCTCGGCAGCGGGCCGCAGGTCGGGCTGCGCGAGAGCGGTCGTGCCGCGACCGAGGAGACCGTCGCCGACGCCGACGCGGCGGCCGGCCGGCTGCGCCCGCAGGACGGCATCGCGCGGGCGGGCTGGCCGATGGAGGTGCATGAGGCCATCGGGCGCGCGCGCTACGCGCTGATCGGCGGCGATGGCCATTTCGACGTGCCGCTCGACGCGTTGCGCGCACGCGGCGTGTCCAACCTCTGGGTCGCCGGGCGGCTCGTCGGCGCGGAGTCCGGCGCCTACGGCTCGCTGCAGGTGATGGGAACGGCCTTCGCGACAGGCCAGGCCGCGGGCGTGGCCGCGGCGCTTTCAGGGAGGACGAAGGATGCAGCCGATATCAGGCGCGAATTGCGGCGGCAGGGCGCGATCCTTTAGGCGGCGCAGGCTGCTCCTCGGGCTGGGCGGCCTTGCGCTGCCGCGCATCGCGCCGGCGCAGGAGGTCGGCTTCTCGCGTCCCGTGCGCTTCATCGTGCCGTTCCCCGCGGGCTCGACGCCCGACATCGCGGCCCGGGCGCTGACGGAACGTTTCCGCTCGGCCTTCGGCCAGAGCTTCGTCATCGAGAACCGCGTCGGCGCGAGCGGCAACCTCGGCACCCAGGTGATCGCGCGCGCGACGGACGGTCACACCATTGGCGTCTCGATCCTCGGCCCGCTGGCCACCGCGCCGGCGATGTTCCGCGACCTCGGCTACGATCCGATGCGCGACATCGCCTTCGTCTCCAACCTCGTGCAGGCGCCGCAACTGCTCGTCGTGCATCCCGCGGTCCCGGCGCGGACGCTCGCCGAGTTCGTGTCGTATGCGCGGGCCAACCCCGGCCGGCTTTCCTTCGGCTCGGTCGGGGCCGGATCGCTCGGCCACCTCTCGATGGAGGAGCTGAAGGCGCGCTTCGCGATGGACCTCGTCCACGTGCCCTATCGCGGCTTCCCGCAGGCGGTGATCGATCTCGTCGCCGGGCGCATCCAAACGATCATGCTGAGCGCGGCAGCGATCCTGGCGCAGGTGAGGGAAGGCACGGCGCGGCCGCTGGTCACGACGGCACATGCCCGCAGCCGGCAGGCGCCGGAGGTGCCGACGCTCGCCGAGGCGGGCGTCGCGGGCCTCGAAAGCTACGGCTGGATCGGCCTGGTCGCGCCGGGCACGGCGGCGCCGCCGCTGGTCAACCGCCTCTCCTTCGAGGCGGGCGCCGCGCTGCGCGACGAGGCGACGCGCGAGACGCTGGAGCGCGTGGGCTTCGACATCGTGGCCTCCACGCCGGCCGAATTCGCTCGCCAGGCCGCGGCGGATGTGGAGCGCTGGGGTGGCCTGATCCGTCGCCTCGGTGTGACCCCTGATGCGTGAGCCCGTCCTGCAGGCATGACACGGATCGGTATGGCGGATCGCCGCCATTGCGGCGCATCTGTTTTCCACTATTTTTGTTCGCGTATTTGGCAATACATTGCGAGAAGCCGGGATCCTTCCGGGCGGGCTGCCTTGCTCAGCAGCCTTGTCGTACTGCGTTTCGAGGTGAGTGTCGCTTTCCACGTGATTTATGTTGACACACGTTCATCGGTCGTGGAATCCAATCGGCGTGGACACGAGACACCCCACTACGCTGACTACGCGACCCGGCACCGGCACCGCCGGACTGCCAGGGCACGACGCGCGCTGTTGACGGAAGAGGCCCCGTCTTTCCGTCCTTAGCCTTCGCGGCTTCCGCTCCTCCTCGCCCAGCGATCGCTCATGTCCAGCATCGTCTCCGACCGCCACCGGCTTCCGTCGCGATGTCGCGCGGCCCCGCTCGCCGCCTGACCCGCATCACCTCGGAGACCGACATCATGACCCACTCTTCCCTGCGCGCGCCGGCCCGGCGCAGCGTCCTCGCCGCCGCCACCGGACTCGCCGCCGCCGCGGCCAGCCCGCCGCTGCCAGGCTCCGCGCCCGCGCTTGCCTCGACGCCGGCGAGCGAGCCACCGCCCGGGCCCGACCAGGCGCTGCGTCGACGCTCGCTCCGCGTCCGGAGTGACCTTGCGCACGCAACCGACGCGCTCGCCGTGCCGCCGCTGCCGAACAACGGCGACGATGCGCGGTATCCCAACCGCATCGGCTCCGACACCCGCGCCCTACCGCACGACGCACGGGGGGAGGTGGACCGCGCGGCCTATGACCTGGCGCTCAGGGCCTACGAGACCGGCGATCCCGCGGATTTCGAACGTATCCCGCTCGGCGGCACGCGCCGCCTGCTCAATCCTGTCGGCTCCTTCGCCGTGTCGCTGTCAGGCGCCGACGCGACGCGTTTTGCGCTGCCGCCGACGCACCGCCTCGACAGCGCGGGCAGGGCGGCAGAGGCAGTGGAGCTCTACTGGCAGGCGCTGCTGCGCGATGTGTCTTTCGCGGAATACCGCGACGACACCGCGCATCCCGGCATCCTGGCCGCGGTCGAGGAGCTGAACCGGCTCGCCGAGTTCGACGGGCCGCGCGCCAATGGACGCATCACGCCGGGCTCGCTGTTCCGCGGCAACGCGCTCTATGTGGACACGCGCGACGCATCGGGTCGCAGCGCGCGTTCGGTGCCGATCCACGGCGTGCTGGATGGGCCGCCGGTGTCGCAGTTCCTGCTGCGCGACGCGCCCTACGCGGCGCAGGTCGTCCCCGCGCAGCTTCGCCCGCTGACGGCCCGGGATTTCCTGACCGACAGCACGGAGTGGCTGCGCGTCCAGAACGGCGAGGCGCCCGCCGGACGAGTAGCCTATGAGGGCACCGCGCGGTTCGCCGCCACCGGCCGCGACCTCGCGACCTATGCGCATTTCGCGCCGGCGGCGTTCTGGGCGGCGGCGCTGCTGCTGGGCGTGCCGCAAGCCGGCGGGGGCGGGTATCCCGGGCTGTTCCCGGCATCGGTGAACACGTCCAACCCGACGAACCCCTATCGCCGGTCGCGCAACCAGGTGGGCGGCGCCAGCACCTTCGGCCTGCCCTATTTCCAGTCGCTGCTCGCGACCGGCACGTCGCGGACGATCCGCGTCGCCTACCTCCACAAGTTCCGCGTCCACCGCACGCTTCGGCCGGAAGCCTATGGCGGCCTCGTGCATCACCGCGTCGCCAACAACGTCGCCGAGTATCCGGTGCATCAGGCGGTGCTGGGGTCCCGCGCGCTCGATCAGTCGCGCGCGAAGTTCGGCAGCTTCCTGCTGCCGCACGCCTATCCCGAAGGCGCGCCGATCCACACCTCCTACTCCTCGGGCGCGGCGGTGATCGCGGCGGTGGGCGCGACGCTGCTCAAGGCCTTCTTCGACGAGAGCCTTGTCATTCCCGATCCCGTGCAGCCGGATCCGCGCGACCCGACGCGGCTTGTGGCCTGGACGGGCCGGCCGCTGACGGTCGGCGGGGAGCTCAACAAGCTCGCGCACAACTACGGCGCCGGGCGGAGCTGGGCGGGGATCCACTGGCGCTCAGACATCGCCGCGTCCTTCGCGCTGGGCGAGGAGATCGCGATCGCCCTGCTGCGCGACGAGCGCGCGACCTTCGCGGAGCCCTTCGACGGCTTCCGCTTCACCCGCTTCGACGGCACCCAGGTCACGATCTGAAGGGAGAGCACCATGACTAGCACACGACGCGGCATCCTTGCCGCCGCCAGCGCGCTGCTCGCCGCGCCTGCCGTCGCCCAGCCCAGCGCGCTGCGGGAGTTGCGCATCGGCTACCAGAAGACCGGGCTGCTCTACATCGACAAGCAGCGCGGCCTCATTGAGAACCGCTTCCGGCAGCAGAACGTGGCGGTGCGCTGGGTGGAGTTCACCTTCGGCCCGCCGCTGCTGGAAGCGCTGGCGGTCGGCTCGATCGACTACGGCACGGTCGGCGACGCGCCGCCGATCTTTGCCCAGGCGGCCGGCGCCAACCTGCTCTATGTCGCGGTGGAGGAGGCGGCGGGCTCGGGCAGCGGCATCCTGGTGCCGCCCGGCTCGACGCTGCAGCGGCTGGAGGAGCTGCGCGGCAAGCGGGTCGGCTTCGCCCGCGCCTCCTCGGCGCACGCCCTCACCATCGCCGCGCTCGACAAGGCCGGCGTGGCCTGGAGCGACATCACGCCGGTGCAGCTGCCGCCCGCCGACGCGCGGGCGGCCTTCGAGCGCGGCGCGCTCGACGCCTGGACGATCTGGGATCCGTTCTTCGCACTCGCGGAAGGGCGGCCCGGCGTGCGCACGCTCGCCTCGGCCAGCGATATCGCGCGGCAGAACAGCTTCTACCTGGCCAACCGTGATTTCGTGAACCGCCACCCTGCCGCCGTGGCCGCGGTGAACGAGGAGCTGGCGCGCACCGCGGCCTGGTGCGAGGCCAACCGGGCCGAGGTGGCCCGTGTGCTCTCGGAAGCCTCCGGCATCGAGCTGCCGGCCTGGGAGCGTGCCATCGCGCGGCGCGAGTTCAGCGTGGGCCCTGTCACGCCGCGGGTCGTGGAGGAGCAGCAGCGCGTGGCGGACCGCTTCCGTCGGCTGAACCTCATCCCGCGCGATGTCCGCATCGCCGACATCGTCTGGCCGTGGCGGATCGGCGCATGAGCGCGACGACCGCCGGGACGGCGCCCGCGCAGGGCGGGCGCGTGCGCCCGCTCGCCGGCCTGCTCGACACGCCGGCCGGCGCCTGGCTCGTGCCGGCGCTGATCATCGCGCTGTGGCAGGTGTTCTCCTTGCTCGGCACCATCCCGAAGAACCTGCTGCCCGCACCATCGGACGTGCTCGCCGCGTCCTGGCGACTGACACTGAGCGGCGAGCTCGCGACGAACATCCTCGTCTCCTTCAAGCGGGCGGCGATCGGCTTCCTGATCGGCGGTTCCCTCGCCTTCGGCTTCGGGCTGCTCAACGGCGTCTCGAAGCTCGGTGAGCGGCTGACCGACACCACGATCCAGATGATCCGCAACATACCGAACCTGGCACTGATCCCGCTGGTCATCCTGTGGTTCGGCATCGAGGACGACGCCCGCATCTTCCTCGTCGCCCTCGGCGTCTTCTTCCCGATCTACGTCAATACCTTCCATGGGATCCGCACCGTGGACTCGCAGCTCGTGGAGATGGGGCGGTCCTACGGCATGTCTCGCTGGGACCTGTTCCGCCGAGTCATCCTGCCCGGCGCGCTGCCTTCCATCTTCGTCGGCGTGCGCTACGCGCTCGGCATCATGTGGCTCACGCTGATCGTGGCCGAAACCATCGCCGCCAACTCGGGCATCGGCCACATGGCGATGAACGCGCGCGAGTTCATGCTGATCGACGTCGTGGTGCTGGCGATCCTGCTCTACGCGCTGCTGGGCAAGCTCGCCGACAGTGTCGCCCGCCTGCTCGAGCGGCTGACGCTGCAGTGGCATCCCGCCTTCCAGACCCGCCGGAAGGAGGCGTGACAATGGACGGCAGCATCCTTCACGCCTCCGCGCGCGGCACAGCCATCACCGTGTCAGGCCTGACGAAGGCTTTCGGCGTCAACCGCGTGCTGCGCGGCGTGGACCTTCACATCCGTCCCGGCGAGTTCGTCAGCGTCGTCGGCCGGTCGGGCTGCGGAAAGAGCACGCTGCTGCGCATCCTCGCCGGTCTCGACGCCGCCGACGGCGGCACGCTCGCCTTCGATGGCGACGCCTCCGTGCACCCCTCCGCCGTCGCGCGGCTGATGTACCAGGAGTCGCGCCTGCTGCCCTGGGCACGCGTGCTGGCCAATGTCGAGGTCGGGCTCGGCACCGCGCGCGGGCCGGAACGACGCGACCTCGCCCACCACAAGCTCGCCGAGGTCGGGCTTGGCGGGCGCGAGGGCGACTGGCCCACCGTTCTCTCCGGCGGCCAGCGGCAACGCGTCGCACTGGCCCGCGCGCTCGTCAGCCGTCCGCGATTCCTGGCACTCGACGAGCCGCTCGGTGCGCTGGACGCGCTGACGCGGATCGAGATGCAGCGCCTCGTCGAGCGCGTCTGGCAGGAGGAGGGCTTCACCGCCCTGCTCGTCACGCATGACGTGACCGAGGCCATCATCCTCGGCGACCGCGTCGTGCTGATCGAGGACGGCGTGATCGCGCTTGAGCTCGCCGTGGACCTGCCCCGCCCGCGCCACCGCGGCACGCCCGAGGTGGCGGCGCTGGAGGCGCAGGTGCTCGGCCAGCTCTTCCGCGATGACCACGCCGCATGACCATTGCAGGGATCCCCGCCATGAGCTTCCGTCGCCGCGCCCTGATCGGCGCCAGCCTCGCACCCCTGGTCGCCCCGGCCGTCCTCGCGCAGGAACGGCAACTGCGCATCGGCTACCAGAAGTACGGCAACCTCGTGCTGCTCAAGGCGCGCGGCAGCCTGGAGCCGCGGCTGCGCGCCCAGGGTTTCCGGATCGCCTGGGCGGAGTTCAACGCGGGCCCGCCCATCCTGGAGGCGATCAACGCCGGCGCCGTCGAGTTCGGCTCGACCGGCGAGGCGCCGCCGATCTTCGCCCAGGCCGCCGGCGCGCCGATCGCCTATGTCGCGCATGAGCCGGCATCGCCGCGCGGCGAGGCGATCCTGGTGCAGCGCGACAGCGCGATCCAGCGCGTGGCGGAGCTGCGCGGCAGGAAGGTCGCCTTCAACCGCGGCTCCAACGTGCACTACCTCGTCGTGCGCGCGCTGGAGGCGGCAGGCCTGCGCTATGCCGACATCGAGCCACAATTCCTTGCCCCTGCCGATGCGCGCGTCGCCTTCGAGCGTCGCACGGTGGACGCGTGGGCGATCTGGGACCCCTTTCTCGCCGCCGCGGAGGCCGCGGGCACGACCCGCCAGCTCGCCGACGGCACGGGGATCGTGGCCAACCACCAGTTCTACCTTGCGCATGACCGCCTCGCGGCGCAGCACCCGGAGGTAGTGCGGACGATTGTCGAAGCCATCGACGAGGTGAACCGCTGGGTGCAGGCCGACATCCCGCGCGCTGCGAGGGAGCTGGCGCCGGAGACCGGCATCCCCGCACCTGTGCTCGAGGTCGCGTTGCTCCGACAGGGCTTCGGCATCGCGCCGCTGTCGGAGTCGGTGGTGGCGGAGCAGCAGCGCATCGCGGACGTGTTCCACGGCCTCGGCCTGCTGCCGCGCGCGATCCGGGTCGGCGAAGCGGTGCGGGGGGTGGCGGGATGAACGCCGTGACGTCGAATGGCGCCGTCGCGCCGGCGGATCGCGCGCGCATCCTGTGGTTCCTGCCGACGCATGGCGATGGAAGGCATCTCGGCACCTCGGTCGGCGGACGCGCCGTGGACCTGCCTTATCTGCGCCAGATCGCGCAGGCCTCCGACGCGCTCGGCTATTTCGGCGTGCTGCTACCGACGGGCCGGTCCTGCGAGGACAGCTGGGTCGTTGCCTCGGCGCTCGCGCCGCTGACCGAGCGACTGCGCTACCTCGTCGCAGTGCGACCCGGGCTTCTCTCGCCGGCGCTCGCCGCGCGGATGACCGCGACGCTCGACCGCATCTCCGGCGGTCGGCTGCTGATCAACGTCGTGACAGGCGGCGACCCCGTGGAGAATGCGGGAGACGGCCTCTTCCTCGACCACGATGCGCGCTACGAGGTGACGCGCGAGTTCCTGCGCATCTACAAGCGGCTGCTCGCCGGCGAGGCGGTGACCGAGGCGGGCAAGCATCTGCGCGTCGAGGACGGCAAGCTGATCTTCCCGCCTCACCAGGCGGGCGGGCCGCCGTTGTGGTTCGGCGGCTCCTCCGACGCCGGCATCGCTGTCGCCGCGGAGCAGGTGGATGCCTACCTGACCTGGGGCGAGCCGCCGGCGCAGGTGGCGGAGAAGATCGCGCGCGTCGGCGCCGCCGCGGCGCGCCTCGGTCGCCGCCTGAGCTTCGGCATCCGCCTGCACGTCATCGTGCGGGAGACGGAGGAGGAGGCCTGGGCCGCGGCAGACGAGTTGATCCGGCATCTCGACGATGCGACGATCGCCAAGGCGCAGGCTGTCTTCGCGCGCATGGACAGCGAGGGCCAGCGCCGCATGCGGGAGCTCCATGGCGGCGGCCGCGACCGCCTCGAGGTCAGCCCCAATCTCTGGGCCGGCGTCGGCCTGGTGCGCGGCGGCGCCGGCACGGCGCTGGTCGGCAGCCCGGAAAGCGTCGCGGCGCGTATCCGCGAATACCAAGCGATCGGGATCGAGACCTTCATCCTCTCGGGCTACCCGCATCTGGAGGAAGCCTACCGCTTCGCCGAACTGGTCTTCCCGCTGCTCGACCTCGCCCATCCCGCGGGTCTGGCGCGGGCGGCCAATGACGGGCCTTTCGGCGAGACGATTGCCAACCTGCACCGCCCGGGCGCGGAAGGCGCGCGGCATGCGGCGGGATGACGGGGTAATCACGTCCCCGTCACCGTGATGGCTGACCTGCGCAAGGCGGGGGCTGACGCGGCGGCCCTTCCGCCGCACATCCCCGCAACCATGCTGGATCCGATCGCCCCTTCGCGCCCGGCCGCGATCCGCCTGTCGTTCCTGCGCAAGCGCTTTGCGGCGGGCGGGGTGACGGCGCTCGACGACGTCTCGCTGGAGGTCGGACAGGGCGAGGTCTTCGGCATCGTCGGCCGGTCGGGCGCAGGCAAGTCCACCTTGATCCGCTGCGTCAACCTGCTGGAGCGGCCGGATGCCGGGCGCGTCGAGGTGCTGGGCGCCGACCTGCTGTCGCTCGACGAGGCCGCGCTGAACGCCGCGCGGCGCGGCACCGGCATGGTCTTCCAGCATTTCAACCTGCACACCCGCCGCACGGTCGCGGAGAACGTGGCCTTCCCGCTCGAGGTGGCGGGGCTGCCGCGGGCCGAGCGCGCGGCACGAGTGGCGGAAATCCTGCCGCTGGTCGGGCTCGAGGCGAGGCGCGACGCCTATCCCGCGCAGCTCTCCGGCGGGCAGAAGCAGCGCGTCGGCATCGCGCGCGCCCTGGCGTCGCACCCGCGCATCCTGCTCTGCGACGAGGCGACGAGCGCGCTGGATCCGGAGACGACGCGGGAGATCCTCGCCCTCATCCGCGATCTGCGCGACCGGCTGGACCTGACGGTGCTGCTCATCACGCATGAGATGTCGGTCGTGAAGGCGATCTGCGACCGGGTCGCGGTGATGGAAGCTGGCCGCATCATCGAGGAAGGGCGCGTCTTCGACGTCTTCACCCGCCCCGCCCATGTCACGACGCGCCGTTTCGTGGCGGAGGTGATCGGCCATGCGGTGCCGCCGGGCACGCTGGCCCGGCTGCCCGCGCCGGCCGAAGGCCAGGAGCGGCGCCTGGTGCAGGTCGTCTTCGCTGGGCCGCACAGCACGCGCGCCGTGGTCAGCGAAGCCAGCCGCGACTTCGGGCTCGACATCAACATCATCTCGGGCCGGGTGGACGAGATCGCGGGCGAGCCCTTCGGCGTCATGGCGCTTGCCGCTTACGGCCCGCCGGCGCGGGTCGAGGCGGGGCTGGACTGGATGAAGGGCCTCGGGCTCGACGTGACGGAGCTCGCGCCATGAGCTGGCTGACGCCGACGATGCAGGACCTGCTGCTGGAAGCCTTCTGGCAGACGCTGCTGATGGTGGGCGCGAGTGCGGCGATCGCGGTGGCGGTCGGCCTGCCGGTCGCGCTGCTGCTGCACGCGACGGGACCGGACGGGCTGCGACCGGCGCCGGCAGTCAACCGCCCGCTCGGCCTGCTGGTCAACGCGACGCGCTCGACCCCCTTCATCATCCTGATGGTCGCGATCGTGCCCTTCACGCGGTTGGTCGCCGGCACCTCGATCGGCACGGGGGCCGCGATCGTGCCGCTGGCGATCGCTGCGACCGCCTTCCTCGCCCGACTGTTCGAGAACGCGCTGCGCGAGGTGGACCGCGGCGTGATCGAGGCGGCGCGCGCGGTTGGCGCGACGCGGCTGCAGATCATGCTGAAGGTCCTGGTGCCGGAAGCGCTGCCCGGCCTGATCGCGGCGACCACCGTCGCGCTGGTCTCGCTGGTCGGCTTCTCCGCCATGGCCGGCGCGGTGGGCGGCGGGGGCCTTGGCGACCTCGGCATCCGCTTCGGCTACCAGCGCTTCATGCCGGAGGTGATGGCGACCGTCGTCCTCCTCCTGATCGTTCTTGTCCAAGGCCTGCAGTCCATCGGGGACTGGCTGGTCCGCCGCCTCTCTCACCGCTGACGGAGAACCCCGCATGCTTGTCCGCCGTTCGCTGCTTCTCGCCCCCCTTGCGCTGCCGCTTGCCGCGCAGGCGCAGGAGATCGGCAGCGCCCAGCGCCCGCTGCGCATCGGCGTTACCGCCGGCCCGCACGCCCAGGTCATCGAGAAGGTGCGCGACATCGCGGCGCGCGACGGCCTGGTGCTGCGCATCATCGAGTTCCAGGACTTCATCCAGCCGAACGCCGCGCTGGCGGCGGGCGACCTCGACGCCAACAGCTACCAGCACCAGCCCTTCCTCGATCAGCAGGTGCGCGACCGCCGGCTGCCGCTGGTCTCCGTCGGCAAGACGCTGGTCTTCCCGATGGGTGTCTATTCGCGACGGCACCGCAGCCTCGCCGAGGTGCCGGCCGGCGGCCGCATCGCCATCCCGAACGACCCGACGAACGGCGGCCGCGCCCTGGTGCTGCTGGCGCAGAACGGTGCCTTCCGGCTGCGCGACGGCGCGGATTTCCGTGCCACCGTCGCCGACATCGCCGAGAACGGGCGGCGCATCCGGGTCGTTGAGCTGGAGGCCGCGCAGCTGCCGCGCGCGCTGGACGAGGTGGAGGCGGCGGCCATCAACTCCAACTTCGCGCTGCAGGCCGGGCTCAATCCCGTCCGCGATTCCATCGCGATCGAGAGCGCGGGCAGCCCCTATGCGAACCTGATCGCCGTCCGCGAGCAGGACCGCGACGCGACCTGGGTGCGGCGCCTCGTCGCGGCCTACCAGACGCAGGAGATCAAGGATTTCGTGCAGGCGACCTTCGGCGGCGCCGTGGTGCCGGCCTTCTGAGGAGAACGACGATGCTGCGACGTTCGGTCCTGACCCTGCCCGCCTTGCTGCCGGCGCTGGCCTCTGCCCAAACGCCGGAGCCCGGCACGGCCGCGCGGCCGCTGCGCGTCGGCGTCACGCAGGGCGTGCACGCCCAGGTCTTCGAGAAGGTGCAGACGGTGCTGGCGCGCGACGGCTTCGTCACGCGGGCTGTGGAGTTCGGCGACTTCATCCAGCCGAATGCCGCGCTGGCGGCCGGCGACCTCGACGCCAACGCCTACCAGCACCTGCCCTTCCTGGAGGCGCAGCGCGCGCAGCGCGGCTACGACTTCGTGCCGGTCGGACGGACCGTGCTGACGCTGATGGGCGTGTTCTCCCGCCGTCTCCGCAGCCTCGACGCGCTCCCGCAGGGCGCGCGCATTGCGATCCCCAACGACCCGACGAACGGCGGCCGCGCGCTGCTGCTGCTGGCGGAGAATGGTGCCTTCCGCCTGCGCCCGGGCGTGGATCATCGCGCGACCGTCGCCGACATCGCCGACAACCCGAAGCGGATCCGCATCGTGGAGCTGGAGGCGGCATCCATCGTGCGCGCGCTCGACGACGTGGACGCCGCCGCCATCACCGGCAACTTCGCCGTTCCCGCAGGGCTCAACCCGCTTCGCGACGCGCTCGCGCGCGAGACCGAGCAGAGCGTCTACACCGTGCTCGTCGTCGTGCGGCGCGCCGATGCCGATCGGCCCTGGGCCAGGCGCCTCGCGGGCGGCTATGCGCATCCCGAGGTGAAGGATTTCGTCGTGACGACTTTCGGCGGCGCCGTCATCCCCGGCGCCTGACGCGTCCGTCGCCATGGCCGCTTCCGCGCCGGCGCTCACGCCCGGCGACAGGACGCGGCCCGGGGCAACGTTCCTGAACAGCCGCGTCGCTATCGGTCAGGCCGGTATGTGACTGTCACCACAGGGCGTAATGCAGACCTTCTCGCGGGGCATCGCTCCGCTTGGTGACAGCGGAACTGGGGGGCTGCCCCGTCACGGGCGGACCAGCACCACACCCTGCGCGTCGAAGCGGATCCGGACGGCCTCGCCCGGCTGCCGACGGGACAGGCGGTCCGGGCCGATCGCGAAGAGCTCGCCGACCGGCGTCGCGAAGTAGTACTCGGTGTGCGAGCCCATATAGGTCGCGCGGGAGACCGTGGCGTGGAGCGTGCCGGGCTCGTCCGGGTCCGCGATCCGCACGGCTTCGGGCCGCACCACCAGATCGGCCTCGCCCGGCGGCAGGCCGCGATGCGGCAGGTCGATCCGCAGCGCGTCCAGCGAGACATGCGCGATGCCGTCCTGCACGGTCTCGATGCGGCCGCGGATGTGGTTCGCCTCACCCATGAAGGTCGCGACGAAGACGGAATTGGGCTGAGTGTAGAGTTCGGCCGGCGTGCCGGCCTGCGCGATCTCGGCGTTGCGCATCACGACGATGCGGTCGGAGACGGCAAGCGCCTCCGACTGGTCGTGCGTGACGTAGACGACGGTCAGACCGAGGCGCTGCTGCAGCGCGCGGATCTCCTCCCGCATGGACCGCCGCAGCCTGGCATCCAGGTTCGACAGCGGCTCGTCGAAGAGCAGCACCTCGGGCTCCAGCACGAGCGCGCGGGCAACGGCCACGCGCTGCTGCTGCCCGCCCGACATCTCCGACGGCAGGCGGCCGCCGAAGCCTTTCAGGCCCACCGTCTCCAGCGCGGCTTCGGCGCGCGCATGCGCGTCGCGCTTCCTGAGCCCCGAGGAGACGAGGCCATATGCCACGTTGTCCAGCACGCTCATGTGCGGAAAGAGCGCGTAGGACTGGAACACCATGGAGACGTTGCGCTCGCCCGCCGGCAGCAGCGTGACGTCCTTGCCGCCGATGAAGAGCCGGCCGTCGGTTGCCTGCTCCAGCCCCGCGATCATGCGCAGCAGCGTCGTCTTGCCGCAGCCCGAAGGCCCGAGCAGCGTGACCAGCGTGCCCCCTTCGATCGTGAGGTCGAGCGGCTTCACCGCCTGCACCAGGCCGTAGCGCTTGCCGATGCCCTGCAGCCGGACCTCGGCGCCGCGGGTCTTGAGCGCGAGCGTCATGCGCGGCCTCCGACGGGAA
The DNA here is from genome assembly GCF_050563545.1 of Falsiroseomonas sp. HW251. Taxonomy (NCBI): domain Bacteria; kingdom Pseudomonadati; phylum Pseudomonadota; class Alphaproteobacteria; order Acetobacterales; family Roseomonadaceae; genus Falsiroseomonas; species Falsiroseomonas sp. HW251. The sequence goes on along the minus strand of NZ_JBNXUM010000011.1, from coordinate 26,878 downwards.
GGACGGCCGGCGCCGCGGCGGCGCGACGGCCCAGCCTGCGGCGGCCGACGGCCAGGTTGATCAGGCCGATGGCGGCCATCATCAGCACGATCAGCACCGCGCAATAGGCGATGGCCAGGCCATAGTCGCCGTTGATCACGCGGTTGATGATGAAGACCGTCGCCATCTCGTATTCCGCCGAGACCAGGAAGATGACCGCCGAGACCGTCGTCATCGCGCGCACGAAGGAATAGACCAGCGCGGTGATTATGGCGGGCTTCAGCAGCGGCAGCACCACCGTCGTCAGCGCCCGGAAGGTGGAGGCGCGCAGCGTGATCGCGGCCTCGTCCAGCGACTTGTCGAGCTGGCTCATCGCCGCGACGCCGGACCGCACGCCGACCGGCAGGTTCCGGAACACGAAGCAGGCGATGAGGATCATTGCCGTGCCCGTGATCTCGAGCGGCGGGATGTTGTAGGTCAGGATGTAGGCGACGCCGATCACCGTCCCCGGGACGGCGAAGGTCAGCATCAGGCTGAACTCCAGAGCGGTGCGGCCGACGAAGCGCTGCCGCGTCAGCACCCAGGCCGCGAGCAGCCCGATGCCGGCCGTGATCGGCGCGGCGATCGCGGCAAGCTCGATGGTCGTCACCAGCGAATGCCACGCGCCGCCGGAGAACAGGATGCGGCCGTCCGCCGCCCATTCGATCGCGAAGGCGCGCTGGAAATGCGACAGCGTCGGCGTCCAGTCGCGACCCCAGACGCGGACGAAGGCGCCGGCCAGCGCCATGCAGTAGACCGTGATCGTCAGGATCGCCCAGGGGATCGCGACGGCGAAGGCGACGATCTTCACGGGTCGCGGCAGCGTCTGCTGCAGCCCCGAATCGCCCTTGCCCGTGACCGAGACATAGGATCGCTTCCCGACCACCGCGCGCTGCAGCAGGAAGGCGCAAAGCCCGACCACCAGCATGATCCCCGCCAGCACCGCGGCGCGGCCGAAATCCTGCTGCGCACCGACGACGGCAAAGAAGATCTCGGTGGACAGCACGCCATAGGAGCCTCCGAGCACGATCGGGTTGCCGAAATCGGCGAGGCTCTCCACGAAGACGACCAGCCAGGCATTGGCCAGGCCCGGGATCATCAGCGGCAGCGTGACCGCGCGGAAGGTGCGCATGCGCGACGCGCGCAGCGTCTGCGATGCTTCCTCCATGGTGGGGGAGATGCCCTCCACCACGCCGATCAGCACGAGAAAGGCGGTCGGCGTGAAGGAGAAGACCTGGGCGAGGAAGACGCCGTCGAAGCCGTAGATCCAGCGGCCGAGCTGGATGCCCATCGTCGCCTCGACGATCTGGTTCACCACGCCCGACCGCCCGAAGATCAGGATCAGGCCGAGCCCGATGACGAAGGGCGGCGTGATGATAGGCAGCACCGTCAGCATGCGCAGCGCGCGGCGCGCCGGAAAGGCCGTGCGCGTGACGATCAGCGCGAAGCAGAGGCCGAGCATGGTCGCTGATGTCGCCGTGGAGGTCGCGAGCGCCAGCGTATTCCAGAACACGCCGCAGTTGACCGAGCCCGTCAGGCAGGACAAGCCCCAGATCTTGCGGTCCATGAAGCGGTCGGCCAGCGCCGCGCCGACCGAGAGCTCGCCGCGCGGCGTGAAGGCCTGCGACATCATCGTCAGCACCGGCCAGGCCGTGAAGATCACGATGGAAGCGACGAGCAGTCCGACCGCCCCGGCGACGAAGCGGTCGCCCTTGAAGAGCCCGCGCAGCGCGAGCCCGTCGGTCAGCATCACCAGGCAGCCCACGAAGGCCATGCAGCCACCGAGCCCGATGCCGAACTGTCGGTCGTCGAGCGGGCCGAAGGTCGATTCGAGCCACGGCCAGGACCAGCCCTGCACGCCGATCGCGAGGCCCTGCACGACGATGGCGAGCAGCCCGAGCCCTCCGCCCACCAGCAGGAAGATCGCGCGCCGCGCGTTGGTGCCGACGGGCAGCGCGCCGGGCAGTGCCAGCGCGATGAAGGCGATGACGGGCCAGAACCAGAAGCGGTGATGCGCGACGGCCTGCCAGAGCGCGCTGGCGGCTTCCGGATCCTCCTGCCCCAGCGCGAAGAGCGTGCCGAGGTCCAGCCCGTCCTGCTGCATGTGCCAGGGCAAGAGCGCGACGCCGATCGCGGCCAGCGTCCAGAAGAAGAGCGAAGTGCCGAGGAACCTCATCGCGGCAGCGCGCCGACGTCGCGGTCCCAGCGCGCGAGCAGGCGGCGCCGCTCGGCCGAGGCGCCGAAGCGGGCGTTGTCGTAATCGATGATCGCAGCGGTCGCCATGTTCGGCGCGCCGTCGGTCAGCGGCACGTTGCGGTTCGCCATGGTCTGCAGTTTGCGCGCCTCCCGGCTCGCTTCCGTCTGCGCCTCCGCGCTCAGCGCCCAGTGGTAGAAGCGCTGCGCGTTGGCCGGATTGCGCGCACCGCGGAGGATGGACATGGACCCAATCTCGTAGCCTGTGCCCTCGCAGGGCACGGCGTGGCCTACGGGGAAGCCCGCCGCGGCTTCCTCTGCCGCGTTGTGCACGAAGGAGATGGAGACCGCGGTCTCGCCGCGCGCGACCGCGGTGATCGGCGCGGTGCCGCTGCGGGGATAAGCGTTCACGCTGGCATGCAAGCGCCTGAGGTAATCGAAGGCCGGGTCCTCGCCCATCATCTGCACGAGCGTCGCGATGACGATGTAGGCGGTGCCGGAGGAATTCGGGTTCGCCACCTGGATCTCGCCGCGGTAGCGGGGATCGAGCAGGTCGGCCCAGCAGCGCGGCGTCGGCAGGGTGCGCCGCGCGATCAGCTCCGTGTTGAAGCCGAATCCCAGGACGGAGGCATAGACACCGACCGTCCGCCCCTGCGTCTGGCGCCACTGCGCCTGCGCCCAGTCCCAGAGCTCCGCGATGCGCGGGCTCTCATAGGCCTGCGTCAGCCCTTCCTCGCCGGCCGCGACATGCGGGTCGCCGGTGCCGCCCCACCAGACATCGCCGCGCGGGTTGCGGGCCTCCGCGCGGATCGCGGCCAGCATCTCGCCCGTGGATTTCTGGTTCAGCGTCACGCGGATGCCGCTCTCGCGCTCGAAGCCGCGTGCGATGGGCTGGCACCATTCGATCGTGGCGGAGCAGTAGAGGTTGAGCTGCCCCTGCGCCAGCGCGGGCAGCGGCAGCGCGATCAGCGCCGCCGCGAGGACTGCCCGCATCAGCGCGGCAGCGAGCCGATCTCGCGATCCCAGCGAGCCAGGATGCGCCGACGCATCTCGGCATCGCCGAACTTCGCGAAGTCGTACTCCACCAGGCGGATCTGCGAGAGGTCGGGGATGCGCGGATCGGGCGCGGCGCCGCGATGCGCGGGCACGTGCCACTGGTTGACGCGCGGCCCGATATCCATCGCCCCGGCGGTCAGGTACCAGTCCACGAAGCGCCGCGCCTGGGTCAGGTTGCGCGCGCCGCGGATGATGGACAGGCACGCGACCTCGTAGCTGGTCCCCTCGCTGGGGTAGACGATGTCGATGGGGAAGCCGGCCTCCCGCATGGAGGCGACCTCCATGTTGAAGCTGACGGCCAGTGCGGTCTCGCCGCGCGCCACCGCCTGCATCGGCGCCGCACCGCTGCGGGCATAAGCGTTCACGTTGGCATTGAGGCGCTTCAGGTAGTCGAACGCGCGATCCTCGTCCCAGAGCTGCACCAGCCCCGCGATGATCGTGTAGGCGGTGCCGGAGCTGTTCGGGTTGGGCAGTTGCACCTCACCGCGATAGGCGGGGTTCAGCAGGTCTTCCCAGCTGCGCGGGATCGGCAGGTTCTTCCGCTGCATCAGCTCGCGGTTGTAGGCGATGCCGATCGCACCCGACGACACGCCGACGCAGTTCTGCTGCGCCGCGCGATAGGCCGCGACCGCCCAGTCCTGCAGCTGCCCCATGTTGGGCGAGGTGTAGGGCTGCAGCAGGTTGCGCTGCGCCGCGGTGATATGCGTCTCCGCACTGCCGCCGAACCAGACGTCGGTGCGCGGATTCTGCGCCTCCGCCGTCACCTGCGCCAGGATCTCGCCGGCCGATTTGCGCGTCATGTTCACGCGGATGCCGGTGTCGCGGGTGAAGCCGGCGGCGATCGCCTCGCACCAGTCCGCGGCGGGCGCGCAGAGCATATTCAGCTGGCCCTGCGCCGCGGCGGGCGCGCTGATCGCGAAGGTCAGCCCGGCGGCGAGCAGCAGGCGGCGGAACGGCATGGCGGTGATCCCCTGGGGGTGATGGCGTCAGCGCGGCAGGGAGCCGACCTCGCGGTCCCACCGCTCGATCAGCCGGCGGCGTTCCGCGGCGCGGCCATACTTCGCGAAGTCGTAGTCGATCAGGCGGATCCGCGTGAGGTCGGGCGCGCCCTGCGGCAGCGGGGCCTCGCGGTTCGACGGCGTCTGCAGCTGGCCGCCGGCGTCGAAGCCCAGCCGCTGCGCCGGCGCGGTCAGGGCCCAGTCGTAGAAGCGCCGCGCCTGCGTCAGGTTGCGCGCGCCGCGCACGATCGACATCGAGCCGATCTCGAAGCCCGTGCCCTCGCAGGGCGTGTTGTAGGCCACGGGGAAGCCGGCATTGCGCTCAGTCACGGCGTCATGGACGAAGGAGAGCGAGATGCCGCTCTCGCCGCGCGCCACGGCCTTGATCGGCCCCGTGCCGCTGCGGGCATAGCTGTTGATGTTGGGATGCAGGCGCTTGAGGTAGTCGAAGGCCTGGTCCTCTCCCATCAACTGCACCAATGTCGCGATGATGACATATGCGGTGCCGGAGGAGTTCGGGTTGGCCATCTGCACCTCGCCGCGGTAGCGGGGATCGAGCAGGTCGGCCCAGCAAGTCGGCGGCTGCAGGTTCTTCCGCGCCAGCAGTTCCGTGTTGTAGCCGAACCCGATCGCGCCGGCGTAGATGCCGACGGCGCGGCGGTCGGACTGGCGCCACTGCGTCAGCGCCCAGGGCTGAAGCTGGGCGTTGTTCGGGGATTCGTAGGCCTGGGTCAGGTTCTCCTCGGCCGCGGCCAGGTGCGGGTCGCCGGTGCCGCCGAACCAGACGTCGCTGCGCGGATTCTGCGCCTCGGCGCGGATGGCGGCGAGCGATTCGCCCGATCCGCGCTGCGTCATATTCACGCGGATGCCGGTGTCGCGCTGGAAGTTGGTGACGACCGCCTGGCACCATTCGATCTGCACGGAGCAGATCAGGTTCAGCTGACCCTGCGCCGCGGCCGGGGCGGACCAGGCAAGCGGTGCGCCGAGCGCGACAAGATGGAGCAGGCGGCGGTGCACGGCTTTCCTCCCTCATTGCCGATCCCCGCTGCCGCGCCGTGACGCGGGGCGACCGGATCGCCTGACCTCCTTGCAACAAAGTTGTCACAATCGCAAGCGCGGGCGGCTGCCGCGAACGGTACAGTCGTGGCAAGAGGCCAACCTGATGTCGCCATCCGCGCCCTGCCCCTGCCTGTCTACCGCACCCGCATCAGGGGCTTGCCGAACGCGCAGATCGCGCCGGCCTTGCTGCCGAACGGCGACGACGCGGTCCGCCAGGCGCTGGCCGAACGAGCCAGCGGCCGGGAGACGGGGGCACCGGGGTGATCCGGCCGAATTGTCGGAGCGGGCGGCGATCCAGGCCGAACCTTGACCTGCCGTGGGCTGGGCGGGGTAACCACCGAAGCGGAAGATCTGGGGCCGCTCCCTGCACAAGAGCAATCCAGTCGTTCGGACGTCGCGGCTTCGCTATTCAGCATCGTCGCAGGCAAGTGCAACAGGTCCAGCGCAACCCAACGGGTTCAGCCCGCGCGTTGCACGCCCTGCCCGGCTTAGGGTCCTGCCGCGATTTCGGCACATACGGTGAGCGGAAGCGCGCCTGGCGCAATCAGGGCAAATGAGTTCGCCGTAGGTCCGCGATGCCGGAACACGGTTCCAACGAGCCGTTCCACGGCCTGCCCAAATCGCCAAATCCTGCTGGAACATGAAGTGGTGCCCAGGGGCGGAATCGAACCACCGACACTGCGATTTTCAGTCGCATGCTCTACCAACTGAGCTACCTGGGCCCATCGCGACGGCCCCGCGAAGGGCCGGCCGGCAGAGGCCGCGGGAGATAGCGGAAGGCCGCGGGGCTGTCCACCCATCCCGCCGCCTTGCCGCGCCCGCAACGACGGCGCAGGCTCGCAGGCGTTCGGCACGGGGCTATCGGCTTGCGCATTGCCGTCATCGGCGCCGGTCTGGCGGGACTCGCCGCGGCGGCGTGCCTCGCGGGGCGCGGCCATCGCGTGGATGTCCTGGAACGCGCGCCGGCGCCGCGGCCGCTCGGCGCAGGGCTGCTGCTGCAGCCGCCCGGGGCGGCGATCCTCGACCGGATCGGGGCGCTCGCGCCGCTGCTGCCGGATGCCGCGCGGATCACCAGGCTCGACAGCCGGGCGCGCTCCGGCGCGACGCTGATCGACCTCGACTATGCCGGGCTGGCGCCCGGTCTCTGCGGCCTCGGCCTGACGCGGCCGGCGATCTGGCAGGCGCTGCGGGATGCGGCGGCGCGCGCCGGCGCCGGGCTGCTCGCGGGCTGCGAGGTGGTGGGGGCGACGGAAGCCGGCGAGGTCGCGCTGGCGGACGGCGCGCGGCTCTCCCACGACCTCGTCGTGGTCGCCAGCGGTACGCATTCGCCACTCTGGTCTGGGCGGCCGGGGCATCGCGCGCGGCTCTATCCCTGGGGCTGCCTCTGGACGACGGTGCCGCTGCCCGATGACTGGCCGGGCGAGGTGCTGGCGCAGCGCTGCGTCGGCACGCGGATCATGGTCGGCGTGCTGCCGACAGGACGCGCGGCAGGCCGGCGCGTCGCCGCGCTCTACTGGAGCATCCGCAACGCCGACGTCCCGGCCTGGCGCGCCGCGCCCTTCGCGGCCTGGCAGGACCAGGTCGCGCAAGCCTGGCCCGGGGCCGCGGCGCTGCTCGACGGGCTGACGCAGGCTGAGGTCGAGTATGCGAGCTACCGCGACGTCTGGGCCGATCCGCCCTTCGCCGGCAGGCTCGTGGTGATCGGCGACGCCGCGCATGGCACCTCGCCGCAGCTTGGCCAGGGCACGACCCAGGCGCTGCGCGATGCCTGGGCGCTGGCGGAGGCGCTGGAGATGGATGCGCCGCTCGAGACGCGGCTTGCCGCCTATTGGCAGGCGCGGCGCCGGCGGGCTGGCTATTACCGCTGGGCGAGCCGGCTGCTGACGCCGGTGTTCCAGTCGGACTGGCCAGGCCTGGGGACGCTGCGCGATGCTTTCGCCGGGCCGGTCGGGCGGCTGCCGCCGGTGCGGCGCCAGGCGCTGCTGACGCTGGCCGGGCTGAAGGACGGGCTTTGGGGCGCCGACGCGCCTCAGGCCTCGCTCTCGTCGCCAGCGGGCTCCTCCTCCTCCGCCGCGATGGCGTAGTCCCCGGACAGCCAGCGGCCGAGGTCCACGCGCTGGCAACGCTCGGAGCAGAAGCGCTGGCCCGGCTGCAGCGGCTTGCCGCAGACGGGGCACTTGCGGACGGGCTTCGGCGGAGGCCTGGTCATGCGGGTTCCAACGCCTCGCGCCCCGGCGGGATCGCGGGATCGGGGAGCAGGACCAGCACGCGGCCGGCCGAGGCGGCGTAGTCCGCCAGCGCCTCCGGCATGGCCTGGAGCGCAGCGGTCACGGCGGGCGCGGCGCGCAGGCGGAGCGCGGTGCCAGGCGCGGCGGCTGCCTCCTTCGCGGCCCGGCGCAGCGCGGCGAGCCCATGCGTCAGGGGCGAGAGCGGCCAGCCCAGCACCTCGTGCAGCGGCGGGTGGATTCGCGGCCGCTGGATCTCGAACAGGCCAAGCCGCGTCAGACCGAGCAGGCGCGGCTTCAGCGGGTCCTTCTCCAGCTCGGCGGCGAGCGGTGCGGCGAGCGCCTCGCGCTTCTTCACCGGCATGCCCGCAATGTCGAGCAGGATGGCGCCGGCGAGGTCGCGCAGCCGGATCTGCCGCGCGGCCTCCGCCATCGCGTCGCGATTGAGCCGCGCGAGCGCCTCCGCGTCGCGCCCGCCGGCATGGCTGCCGGCATCCACGTCGATGGCGGTCAGCGCGGGCGTGGGGTGGATGGTGAGCCGCCCGCCGCCGGGCAGCGCGACCTCGGGGCCGGCGAGGGTGTCGAACTCGGCCTCCAGCGCATCGTCGAAGGCGGCGCGGTCCAGCGTCACGCGGTCGCCGAGCAGGGGGCGCAGCCGCGCGAGTTCCGTCGGGCTGTCCAGCACGACAGGCGCGCGCGTGGCGAAGCGCAGCACGGCGTCGGGCCCGCGGCGCACGAGCGCCGCGCCCTGCCCCGCGCAGGCCGCGATCTCCTCCGGCGTCAGCCGCGCCGTGGCGCGCGGTCCCTTGCCGCCCTGCGCGGCGCGGGTGAGGCGCAGGGGCAGGAGCGCGCCTTCCTGCAGCGCCTTGCGGTCCGGCGCCTCGGATTCCGGCAGGAAGGCCGTCGTGCCGTCCGCCAGCGCGAGGAACGCCCCGCTCATCGGCTTCGACACGGCGGTGACACGGCCGCGGTGCAGGTCGCCGACGCTGTCGGGCCGCGCGGGGCGCTCGATGGCGGCGAGGTCCAGCACGCCATCGCGCAGCAGCGCGACGCGGCGCTCGCCAGGCGAGACGGAGACGCGGACTAGGGTTTCAGCCACCCCGCGCCCCGCAGCAGCTGCGCCGTCTCGAAGAGCGGCAGGCCAACGACATTGGAATGGCTGCCCGACAGGAAGCGGACCCAGGCCTCGGCGCGCTTCTGGATCTGGTAGCCGCCGGCGACGCCGCGCCACTCGCCAGATTCGATGTGCTGGTCCATCTGCTGCGGCGTCAGGCGCTGGAAGGCGAGGATGGTGGTCACCAGGCGTTCGGAGCAGCTGCCATCGGGCCGGAGCAGGCAGACGCCCGTCATCACGCGGTGGCGGCGGCCGGACATCAGGTCGAGGAAGCGGCGCGCCTCCGCCTCGTCCGCAGGCTTGCCGAGCTGGCGGCGGCCGACCCCGACGACGGTGTCGGCGGCGAGCACGATCGCGTCGGGGGCCTCGGCATGCGCGGCCTCCGCCTTGGCGCGCGCCAGGCGCTGCGCCAGGGCGCGCGGCTGTTCCGCCTTCAGCGGGTTCTCGTCGAGGTCCACGGGCAGCACGCGATCCGGCACCACGCCGATCCGCGCGAGAAGCTCGAGCCGCCGGGGGCTGGCGGACGCCAGAACCAGCGGCGGGCGTACACCCGCAATGGACATCACCAATTCCGAGCTGGCGGCCCCGCAGGGGCCGAGGCCGCGAATGCGGCCCGCGCACAAACCAACAGCGCAACAAGCGTGACAGTCGCCTGCGCGAAAGCCAAGCCGCCGGAGGCGGCGCCGGGCGTCTGAGGCTACTTAAAACGGAATGTAATTCTGCCCTTGGTCAGGTCGTAGGGCGTCATCTCGACGTTGACGCGGTCGCCCGCCAGCACGCGGATGCGGTTCTTGCGCATCTTCCCGCTGGTGTGGGCGAGCACCATGTGGTCGTTGTCCAGCTTCACGCGGAACATCGCGTTGGGCAGCAATTCGACCACCTGGCCACTGAACTCGATCATGTCCTCTTTCGACATGAGGCTCCTTCTATGCAGGTCGGCCCGCCCCGCGATCCCCCGGCATGGGGAAGGCGGGACAGGCGCAAAATCGCGGTTGGGCGCGGAACATGAGCGCCGCGGCCCCCGTGGTCAAGGACGCAGGCCCAGGCGGACCGCCACGCTGAGCCCATGGGCGTCGAGCCCCTCGGCCTCGGCGAGCGTCACGGCGGCGGGTCCGATGGCGGCGAGCCCGGCCTCGTCCACCTCCACCCAGGTCGTGCGCTTGAGGAAGTCGAAGACCGACAGCCCGGAGGCGAAGCGGGCCGTGCGCGCCGTCGGCAGGACGTGGTTGGGGCCGGCGACGTAGTCGCCCACGGCCTCCGGGCACCAGCGGCCGAGGAAGGCCGCGCCGGCATGGCGGATCCTGCCGAACAGCGCGCGGGGGTCGGCGACCATGATCTGCAGGTGCTCGGGCGCGAGGCGGTTCGTCAGCGCTGCGGCCTCGTCCCAGTCGCGGACGACGATTACCGCGCCGTGCTGCGCCCAGGACGCGCCGGCGATGGCGGCGCGCGGCAGGGTCCCGAGCTCGGTCTCGACCGCGGCGGCGACGCGCGACGCGAAGCCGGCGTCGTCGGTGACCAGGATGGATTGCGCGGCCTCGTCATGCTCGGCCTGGGCCAGCAGGTCGAGCGCGACATGACGGGGGTCGTTCGATGCGTCGGCGATCACCACGACCTCGGACGGGCCGGCGATGGAATCGATCCCGACGCGGCCGAAGACCTGGCGCTTGGCCTCCGCGACATAGGCGTTGCCGGGCCCGACGATGCGGTCCACGGGTGCGATGGTGTCCGTCCCCCAGGCCAGCGCCGCCACGGCCTGCGCGCCGCCGATCCGAAAAACTTCGGTGACGCCGGCGAGCCGGGCCGCTGCGAGCACCAGCGGGTTCAGCACGCCGTCCGGGGTCGGCACGCACATCGCGATCCGCCCGACGCCGGCGACGCGCGCCGGCAGCGCGTTCATCAGGACGGAGGACGGATAGGCCGCCTTGCCGCCGGGCACGTAGAGCCCGACGGCGTCCAGCGCGCCCCAACGCATGCCGGTGCGAATGCCGGGCTCGGAGAGTTCGACGTCACGCGGCAGTTGCGCGCGGTGGAAGGCCTCGATTCGCCTCGCCGCAGTCGCGAGCGCGTCGCGGCGCGCGGCCGGAATGCCGGCGACGGCCTCCTCGATCTCGGCTGCGGTCACGCGCAGCGCCGCGGCGCCGGCCGGCGTCCAGCGGTCGAAGCGCGCGGTAAGGTCGAGCAGCGCGGCATCGCCCCTCGCGCGGACCTCCGCGATGATCCCGGCGACGGCGCCGTCCACCTTCGCCGTGGTCTCGCGCGCATCGTCGAGGAGCGCGCGGAAGGCGTCGTCGAAGCCTACATCGATCGTGCCGAGAATCTTCACCGTGCATCCCGCTCCGCCAGCGCCGCGCGGAAGCGCGCGATCCAGCCGGCGATCGCCTCCGGCCGCGTCTTCAGCGCGGTGCGGTTCACGATCAGCCGCGAGGTGACGTTCGCGATCACGTCCGTCTCCACCAACCCGTTCGCCTTCAGCGTCGAGCCCGTCTGCACGAGGTCCACGATCACCCGCGCGAGCCCGAGCGCCGGCGCCAGCTCCATCGCGCCGTTGAGGTGCACGACCTCGGCCTGGATGCCGCGCTGCGCGAAATGCCGGTGCGCGATCTGCGGATATTTCGTGGCGACGCTGACCCGCGACGCCGTCGCCAGGTCCTGCCCTGCGCTCTCCACCGGTTCGGCCACGCTGACGCGGCAGCGACCGATGCCGAGGTCGAGCGGCGCATAGATCTGGTCGTCGTCGAATTCCATCAGCACGTCTGCGCCGCAGACCCCGATCTGCGCCGCGCCATGCGCCACGAAGGTCGCGACGTCGAAGCTCCGCACTCGCACGACATCGAGGCCGGGATGGTTGGTCTCGAAACGCAGCCGCCGGCTGTTCTCATCGGCGAAGTCGGCGGCCGGCACGATCCCGGCGCGCGCCATCACCGGCGCGAGCTCCTTCAGGATCCGGCCCTTGGGCAGGGCGAGGATCAGCGCCCCGCCGGCCTCGGCGGGGGTGGAAGGATCGGCGGGGATGGTCTCGGTCGTCAGGGTTTCCATGGGCTTGGCACTGCGGCGGGGCCGGCCATCGCAGAGCCGGCGCGGCGGGTCAACCGTCCCGTCGCGCGGGTCTGCCCCCTGACGGGACGCGATCGAGGATCGCAACGAGGAAGGCCAAGCCCCCGAGCAGGATCACCCCGGCCAGGATCCAGGGCACGGCATGGTAGCTGCCGGCGGCGTCATGGATCAGGCCGAGCGCCAGCGGCGCGGCCGTCCGCGGCAGGATCGCCGCCATGGTGATGGCCGAGGAGATCTGGGCGTAGCCCTCCCGCCCCAGGATCTCGGCCAGGCCCACGGCGCGGACGATGGTGATCAGCCCGTTCCCGATCCCGAAGGCGACGCCGTAGAGCAGCGCCAGCGGCAGGGATGGCGGCCCCACCGCCAGCAGCGTCAGCGCCACCGGCAGCATGGCAAAGGCGAAGATGCCGACCTGGCGGATGTCGCCGGCGCGTGGGCCGAGCCAGACCAGCACCGCGCGAGACGCCACCTGGCAGGGGCCGAAGATCGCGATCACCGCCAGCGCGGCGTTCAGCGACATCCCGCTTTCCTGCAGCAGCGGCAGGATATGGAAGGAGATGCCGGTGCCCATGAAGGCCTGGCAGCAGAAGGCCAGCATCAGCGCCCAGAAGGCGCGCCGGCGCATCGCCTGCCGCAGCGGCTCGCCCGCCGCCAGCGTCGAGCCCGTCAGGCTGCCGCGCGCGCCCTTCAGCCAGACCGCGGGCAGCGCCGCCATGACGAGCTGCATCGCAGCGAAGACGACCAGCGTCTCCCGCCAGCCCATCCAGCCGACCATCCAGGCGCCGAGGGGCACGAAGACCGAGGTCGTGAAGCCCGTGACGAAGGTGACCTGCGTGATGGCGCGCCTGGGGTCGCGGGTGTTGGCGGTCAGCGCGGCATAGGCGGGTTCCGACAGGCACAGCGCATGGGTGACGCCAATCGCGATCCAGATCCCGTAGAAGGCCGCCAGGCTGTCGGTCATCGCCCAGGCCACCAGCAGCGCCGCGCCGATCGCGGTCCCGACCGTCATCGGCACGCGGGATCCCGCCCGGTCCATCCAGCGCCCGGCGGGGATCGCCGCGAGGCCCGAGACGAAGAGCCCCGCGGTGAAGGCGCCGGAGATCTCCGCGCGGGTCCAGCCGAGCTCGGCTTCCATCGGCGCGATGAAGACGGGGAAGGCGAGGTAGATCGTGCCCCAGACGATCAGCTGGTGGATGGCGATCGACCAGATGAGGGAGCGTTCGGTCATGGGGTGGTGGAGGCGTGCCCGAAACTGGCCGAGGCGCGCCGACCCCCACCCGCCTCGCTACGCTCGGCACCCTCCCCCGCAAGCGGGGGAGGGTTCAAGGGCGCGACTGCTCCCTCTCCCGCTTGCCGGGGAGGGTCGGGGTGGGGGTTTGCGCAGCAGCGCAAGCTCACACCGTGAACTGCTCCGCGATGATCCGCTCGCTGAGCCCGTGGTCGGGATCGAACAGCATCGTCAGCATCACGCTGCGGTCCTCCCGCACCTCCACGCGCCGGACGTCGCGGACCTCGGTATAGTCGGCCACCGCCGCGACCGGGCGCTTCTCGTGCTCCAGCACCTCGAAGACGACCTCGGCCTCGGCCGGCAGCAACGCGCCGCGCCAGCGCCGCGGGCGGAAGGGGCTGATGGGCGTCAGCGGCAGCAGATTCGCGCCCAGCGGCACGATCGGCCCATGCGCCGACAGGTTGTAGGCCGTGCTGCCCGCCGGCGTGCTGACCAGGATGCCGTCGCAGATCAGCTCGGGCAGCCGCACCTTGCCGTCCACCATCACGCGGATCTTCGCGGCCTGGCGGATTTCGCGCAGCAGCGAGACCTCGTTGATCGCCAGCGCCTCGGTCGGCTCGGGATGGCCGGTATGCGCGCGCATCCGCAGGGGATGCAGCATCGCGGCCTGCGCGGCCTCCAGCCGCTCGACCAAGCCATCCTCGCGGTAGTCGTTCATGAGGAAGCCGACCGAGCCGCAATTCATCCCATAGACCGGCAGGTTGCGGCCGAGCAGGCGGTGCTGCGTCTCCAGCATCATCCCGTCGCCGCCGAGGCAGACCACGGCCTTCGCGCGATCGAGCGGCGCTGCGCCGTAGCGCTCGGCCAGCACATCCTGCGCGGCCCGCGCGACCTCGGTCGGTGCGGCGAGGAAGGCGATGGCGGTCATGGGCGCGCCGACCGCACGCGGCCCCCTCCCCCGCCGCTCGCATACCCTCCTCCCCCACAGGGGGGAGACGGATGGGCGAGGGGGGCGGGAAAGATCGGCGCTCGATCGGTGCCGGATTGCCGCCGCCGGGACAGGGCCGCGGGGAAGCGAACCATCCCGCCCCTCACCGCAACCCCTCCACCCGCCGCGCATCGTCCAGTGCGTCCACCCGCCTCGCGTCCCGATGCTCCAGCACCGGCATGTCGCGCCTGACGCGCGCCGTCACCGCGGGATCGATGCGCGCCGTCGCCCAGCCCGTGCCGTCGCTGCACTTCGCGACGACATGGCCCCAGGGATCGCAGACCAGCGAATGCCCGTAGACCTGACGCGTCGCGCCGCGCTCCTCGTACGAACCATGCGACGCCGCGGCGACGATCCAGCACTGCGTCTCGATCGCGCGCGCGCGCAGCAGCACCTCCCAATGGTCCTTGCCGGTCTGCAGGGTGAAGTTGGAGGGGACGAAGATCGCCTCCGCGCCCAGGCGGCGCAGCGCGACATACTGCTCAGCGAAGCGCATGTCGTAGCAGACGGTAAGCCCCAGCATCACCTCGCCCGCCTTCACGCAGACCAGCTCCGTCCCCGCGCCATAGAGCGCGCTTTCGCGATACCCCGTGCCGTCCGGCGCCGTGATGTCGAAGAGATGGATCTTGCGGTAGCGCGCGATCTCCCTCCCGTCCGGGTCGAAGAGCAGCGAGGTGTTGAAGAGCTTGTCCTCGCCGCGCTCGATGATCGAGCCGCCATGGACATGGATGCGGTTGGCGCGCGCGACCTCGCGCAGGAACTCATAGGCCTCGCCGCCGGTCTGCCCTGGCTCGGGCAGCGCCTCGGCCGCCGCGAAGCGCGCGTCGCGCCCGCCGCCGAGATTGGTCCAGGTCTCCGGCAGGGAGACCATGTCCGGACGGTCGGCGCCGATCGCGCCCTCGATCAAGCGCCGCGCCTGGCCGATATTGGCGGCCTTATCGGAGCCCTGGTTCATCTGGATGACGGCAACGCGCATGCCGCGACCTTACGACCGCGGCAGGCGCGCGCCTACGGGGGCGCCGCGCCCCCGGCGCGTCAGCTCGCCGTCAACCCGCGGTTGGTGACCGTGATCTGGCTGGCGCGGCAGACATTCACGCCCCGGATCTCGGCGGCCTGGCCGTTCGACCAGACCACGCGGAAATCGTAGTTGCCTGTGTTGGCGGCGCGGTAGTTCACGAAGCGCCCCGGCGGCAGGACGGAGTTGCCGAGCTGGTCGGTGCCCCAGCCCGCCAGGCTGGAATGGCTGAAGAAGAGCTGGTTCACCGTCATGGTGGAGTTGTTCGCGACGCGAAAGGAGGTGTCGCAGGCCTGGCTCGGCACCACCACCACGTTCTGCGCCTGCGGCGTGCAGGCGCCGAGCGCGAGAGCGGCCAGCCCGACGGCCGCAAAACCGAAGCGACGATTCATGCTGAAAGGGTCCCTCCTGATGCGCGCCGGCGAGTCCCGGCGCACATGAAGGGATCATGACCTCGAGTTGAAGAAAAGCCCCGGTTTCCGCCTCAGCGGCGCGGCCACTCGATGCGCGGCTCCGCGCGGCCGGACCGCGGCTCCGGCCAGGCCGCGGGCGGCGGCACCGGCGGGGTGGCGCGTGGCGGCGGCGGCTCCGCCTCGGCGCGGCGGAAGGTCGTCGGCGGCTCTGCCCAGTCATCCTCCGAGGGCGGCGGGCGGCGCGCGCGGCCGGGCTCGGGCAGCCGCAGCGCAAGCGTGCGAAGCTCCGTCTGGATCTCGTCCAGCTGCGCCTCGATCGAATCGAGCCGGCCCTTCACCCCGAAGACGCTGAAGGGCATCAGCAGGTAGGCGAGCGCGACCAGCAGCCCGACGAGCAGCACGACCAGCCCGGCCCAGTCCGGCAGGCCGGGGATGGTCAGCGCCTGGGCGATCTGCTGCAGCACCTCGTTCAACCTCCGGTCACGCTCATATGCCGCGCCACGGCGGGCGCCTGGCTGCGGCGGTCGATCACGAAGTCATGCCCCTTCGGCTTGCGCGCGATCGCTGACAGGATGGCCTCCTGCAGCCCGGCTTCGTCAACCAAGGGGTCGCGCAACGGCGCTCGCAGGTCGGCCGCATCGTCCTGGCCGAGGCACATGTACAATGTTCCCGTGCAGGTCAGGCGCACACGATTGCAGGATTCGCAGAAGTTGTGGGTCATCGGCGTGATGAAGCCGATGCGCCGCCCCGTCTCCTTGATCACGTAGTACCGGGCCGGTCCGCCGGTGCTGTAGTCCGTGTCCTGCAGCGTCCAGTGCTCGCGCAGCCTGTCGCGCACGCGCGACAGCGGGAGGTACTGGTCGGTGCGGTCGCCGGTGATTTCGCCCATCGGCATGGTCTCGATCAGGCAGAGGTCGAAGCCGTGCTCGCCGCACCAGGTGATCATGCGGTCGTATTCGTGCTCGTTCACGCCCTTCATCGCGACAGCGTTGATCTTCACGGCCAGGCCCGCGGCCTTGGCGGCGAAGATGCCGTCCAGCGTCGGCTCGATCTTCCCCCAGCGCGTCAGCGCGGTGAAGGTCGCGGGGTCGAGGCTGTCGAGCGAGACGTTGATCCGCTTCACCCCGGCCTTCGCGATGTCCTCCGCCATCTTCACGAGCTGCGTGCCGTTGGTGGTGACCGTCAGCTCCTTCAGCCCGCCGCCATCCAGCCGCGCGCCGAGGCTCTGGAAGAGCTGGATCACCCCCTTCCTAACCAGCGGCTCCCCGCCGGTCAGGCGGATTTTCTCGGTGCCGAGCGCGATGAAGGCACCGCAGAGCCGGTCCAGCTCCTCGAGCGTCAGCACCTCCCGCTTCGGCAGGAAGGTCATGTCCTCCGCCATGCAGTAGACGCAGCGGAGGTCGCAGCGGTCGGTGACCGACACGCGGAGATAGCTGACGGTGCGACCGAAGGGGTCGATCATGGCAGGCGTCATTCCCACGGGGCGGCCGTGATCCCCGCCCCCTTGCGGCGGTATCTGGTCCGGAGGCCCCCCCGCGCGCAAGCCCCGGGCCGGCGGGGCGGGCAGGCCCTCAGGCCAGCAGCGCCACCGCCCCCGTCGATACCAGCAGCCCGAACGCGAAACGCCGGTACCAGCGCTCCGGGACCACATGGAACAGCCGCGCGCCGATCGGCACGCATGCCAGCAGGATCGGCAGCAGCAGGACGAGCTTCGCGATCTCCCGCTGGCCGACCAGCCCGGCCCAGATCGGCGGGATGACGGAGACCACCGCGATGCAGGCGAAGAACAGGATCAGGTTGGCGCGGTGGCGCTTCGCCTCCTCCGGCCCCGCCAGGAGATAGAGGATCACCGGCGGGCCGCTGACGCCGACCGCGCCCTTCAGCAGCCCCGCGACCGTCCCCACCGCCAGGTTCAGCGGCAGCGGCCGGGACCCGTGGTAGCGCCAGCCCGACATCAGGGCGAAGCCGAAGACCAGCACCAGCAGGCCGATGGCCCGCCGCAGCACCTCCTGGTCGGCGGTGATCAGCACCCAGGCGCCGAGCGGCGTGAAGCAGATCGCGGCCGCCCCGATCGGCAGCATCACCCGCCTGTCCGCTTGGCCGAAGGCCTTGGGCAGCAACTGCATGGACACGAAGAGCTCCATCATCAGCATCACGGGGATGCCGATGCGCGGACCCCAGAGCGTCGAATAGGCCGGCGCCAGCAGGATCGCCGTGCCGAAGCCCGAATAGCCCCGCATCAGCCCCGCCACCGCGGTCACCAGCGCCGCGGCGATGACGCGCCAATCCGTCAGGAGATCGACGAATTCGGACAGGAAGCCCGTCACTGATCCTCCACCGGCTCGATCTCGGCGCCGGAAAGGCGCAGCGTCACCTTGCCCGCATTCTCGAAGTTCACGGTCACCCGGTCGCCCGCGACGGACTGCACCTGGCCGATGCCCCAATCCGGGCGGGCGGGCAGGCGGATGCGCTGGCCGGGGACGAGGTCGCTGGACACGTTGCAGCCATAGACATCCATTAACGATCCGTCGACCAGCCGTCTGGTAGGAAGGCTTGATCAACGTGCCGGCCGCAGAACGCGCCGGGCCAGGAGACCAGGATGGCGGACACCCTCGCGCTCGCGCAGGCCGTGTGCACGCGGCTCTGCCACGACCTCGGCGGGCCGGTCGGCGCGCTCGGCGGCGCGCTCGAGATGCTGGAGGACACGGCGGACGACGCGGCCGAGGTCGCGCGCGACGCCGCGCGGATCATCGACCGGCGGCTGCGCTTCTGGCGCGTCGCGGTGGGCGGCGCGTCGGGCGAGCTCGACGCCGCCGAGCTCGCGCAGCTCGTCGAGGGCCTGACGCTCGGCCGCAAGGCCAGGGTCGATTTGTCAGGCCTGGCGCCGGGCTGCCAGGTGAGCCCCGAGGTCGCGCAACCCCTGCTGCTCGCCATGCTGGTCGGCGTCGAGGCCCTGCCCCGCGGCGGGGCGCTGCGCGTCGCGGGCGGCCCGGCGGTCGGCTTCACCCTGCTGCCGGACGGCCCTCATGCGGCCTGGCCGCCAGGCCTCGCCGCGCTCGTCGCCGGCGACGAGCCGGTGCCGACCCCGCGCACCGTGGCGCTCCCCCTGCTCGCCGCGACGGCGAAGGCGGGGAAGGTGCGGCTCGACCTGCTGATGGGCGCGGTGGGCCATGGCCCGTCACCGCTGATGCTGACCGTGTTGGGGTAGCGCCGATGTTCCCTCTCCCGCTTGCGGGGGAGGGAGGGGCCCGCGCGCAGCCGGGGAGCGCAGGGGCCCGCGCAACCTAGTCCGGAAACCCCGCCATCGCCCTCACCTCCGCCGCGCTCCGCCCGGCCTCCCGCAGGTCCCGCAGCGTCGCCGCCCTGTCCCGCTTCGCCAGCCTTCGACCGCCCGCATCCAGCAGCAGCCCGTGATGCGCATAGGCCGGCGCCGGCCAGCCCATCAGCGCCTGCAGCAGCCGGTGCACATCCGTCGCGGCCTTCAAATCCTCGCCCCGTGTGACAAGCGTCACCCCCTGCAGCGCGTCGTCATGGGTCACGCAGAGGTGGTAGCTCGCCGGTGCGTCCTTCCGCGCCAGCACGACATCGCCGAAGCGCGCGGGATCGCAGGCGATGCGCCCCTGCCCTTCCTCCTCGAACGCGAGCGCCGGCACGCATTCCAGCGCGCGCGCCATGTCGAGGCGCAGCGCATGCGGCTCTCCCGCCGCCACGCGCGCCTGCCGCTCGTCCACGGTCAAGCGCCGGCAGGTCCCGGGATAGAGCGGCCCGTCAGGCCCGTGCGGCGCCGCCGCGCTTGCTGCGACCTCCCGCGCGATGTCCGCCCGCGTGCAGAAGCAGGGATAGACCAGCCCCCGCCGCGCCAGCGCGTGCAGCACCGCGCGGTATTCCCCGAGATGCGCCGACTGCACGCGCACCTTCCCGTCCCAATCCACGCCCAGCCACGCCAGGTCCTGCTCGATCGCTGCCGCGTATTCCGGGCGGCAGCGCCCGGGATCGATGTCCTCGATCCGCAGCAGGAAGCGCCCGCCCGCCGCCCGCGCCCGCCGCCAGCCCTGCAGGGCGGAATGCGCGTGGCCGAGATGCAGCAGACCCGTCGGGCTCGGCGCGAAACGGGTGACGGGGCGGGGAACCGGCGCCATCCTGAAGCCCTACCCTCAAGCCACGCGACAAGGAACCGGGGATGACCGCGCTCCTCGACGGACCCCGCTGGGGGCCCGCCTCCGGCAAGACGCCGCGCAAGCTCGTCGTGCTGCTGCACGGCCTCGGCGCCGACGGCTTCGACCTGATCGACCTCGCGCCGACATGGGGGGAGGCGGTGCCCGACGCGCTCTTCGTCGCCCCGCACGCGCCCGATCCCTGCGACGTCGCCCCCCATGGCCGGCAATGGTTCAGCGTCGGGGACCGGTCCGACACGCAGCGCCTGGCCGGGACGCGGGCCGCTTCGGTCGCGCTCGACGCCTTCCTCGACGCCGAGGCCGCGCGCCTCGGCATCGGGATGCCCGACGTCGCGCTCATGGGGTTCAGCCAGGGTGCGATGATGGCGCTCTTCACCGGGCTGCGCCGCGATCCCGGCCCGGCCGCGATCCTTGCCTTCTCGGGCCGCCTGGTTGGCCGCGACCTGCTCGCCGCCGAGCTGCGCAGCCGCCCGCCCGTCCTGCTGGTCCATGGCGAGGCTGACGACGTCGTGCCCGTCGCCGAATCGCGACTGGCCGAGGTCGCGCTGCGCGAGGCCGGCGTCCCGGTCGAGGCCGCCTTTCGTCCCGGCCTGGCCCATGGGATCGACGAGCACGGCATCGCGTTGGGAGCGCATCTGCTGTCCGCCCGCCTCGGCGCCGCATGACGCGGCGGTGACACCACGCTCCGCCGCGCGCCGGCTCTGTTGCACCGCGGCGCAAGCGCTGGCATGAAAGCGGGACAACGCGGCGGTGCCACAGTATCTGGGGCCAGCCTGCCGTGATCGGCCCCAGGGCTTGGGACCGCTCCTTGGCTGAGAGGAGTGGCGCTTGCCTGATGGCGGAGCCTTCGTCGGTGAACGGTCCTATCCCGCCCTCGTGCTGAACGCGGATTTCCGTCCGCTGTCCTATTTCCCGCTCTCGGTCTGGTCCTGGCAGGATTCGGTCAAGGCGGTGTTCCTCGACCGCGTCTCGGTCCTCTCGGAATACGACGCGGTCGTCCATTCGCCGTCGCTGCGGATGAAGCTGCCGAGCGTCATAGCGCTGAAGGAATACATCCCTGCCGCTCGCCGCCCCGCCTTCACGCGGTTCAACGTCTTCCTGCGCGACAGCTTCGCCTGCCAGTATTGCGGTGACCACCGGCCGACCCAGGACCTCACCTTCGACCATGTGATCCCCCGCTCGAAGGGCGGGCGCACGACCTGGGACAACGTCGTCACGGCCTGCGGCCCCTGCAATCTGCGCAAGGGCAACCGCCTGCCGCGGGAATGCCACATGCTGCCCCGGCAGGAGCCCCGCCAGCCCACGAGCTGGGAGCTGCAGGAGAACGGCCGCGCCTTCCCGCCGAACTACCTGCACGAGAGCTGGCGCGACTACCTCTACTGGGATTCCGAGCTGGAGAGCTGAAGGCGCCGCCGCGTCCCCCGCGCCCGGCTCATCCGGGATTCGCGCGCCAGCCGGCTTGGCAGGCTGAGCGCGATGGACGGACGTGCCCGATCTGCGCCCGGCCCATCGCACCCACGCCGGTCTGACACCGCCGCGCTTGCATCACCCGAACGGAGGATGCCAGCCCTTTGCGGCCGGTACCTTCTGGGAAAGGTGGACGGAGCGGAAGCATGGCGGAGCTGCCAGCCCAGCAATTCTCGGCGCTGATCGGCGCGATCTACGACTGCGCGATGGCGCCGGAACGCTGGCCCGACGCGCTGCGCCAGGTCTGCGAGGCGCTGGATTGCGTCGCCAGCCAGCTCTACCTGCTGGACCTCGAGACCGGGCGACACAGTTTCGCCACGGGCTGGGGCGAGCCGCCGGAGGCGACGCGGCTGCTGGTCGAGCGCTACCAGGGCCCGAGTTCCGACTGGCAGCGCCAGGCGCTGGCCGCGCGTCCCGCCGATGCCGACCCCGACGAGCCCTTCGTGCTGCGCCGCCTGCCGCATGCCGAGGAACTCGTCCGGTCCGACTTCTTCCGCGGCTGGGCCGGCACGCTCGGCTATTGCGACGCCATCACCGCGGTGGTGTTGCAAGAGGACCGGCGGGTCGGGCTGCTCGGATCCGCGCGGCACGAGAGCGTCGGGGTCGCCACCGACCGCGAGGTCGCGCTGATGCGCCTGCTCGCCCCGCATCTCCGACGCGCGGTGGCGATCGGCAACATGCTCGACATGCGCGCCCTGGAAGCGGCCGCGCTGCGCGACGCGATGGACGGCCTGGCGGTCGGCGTCGGCGTGGTCGCGGCCGACGGCGCGATCCTGCACGCGAACGCCGCGGCGCGCGCCATGATGGCCGATGCGGAAGGCCCGATCCGCGACAGCGGCGGCCGGCTCGCCGCGCGCCGGCCGGAGGCGACGGCGGAGCTTCTCGCCGCCATCGGCACCGCGCAGCGCGACGAATCGCGGCTCGGCCGGCAGGGACTCGGCGTGGTGCTGGGCAGCCCCGCCCGGGCGGAGCGTGCTTCCGTCGCCCATGTCCTGCCGCTGACAGGCGGGCAGCTGCGCCCGGGGCTGGTGCCGCGCGCCGCCGCGGCGGTCTTCGTCGCGCCGGCCGTCGGCGGCACGCGGCTCGACATCGTCAGCCGCGCGCTGGACCTGACGCCGGCGGAATCGCGCGTGCTGGAGCGGCTCATTGCCGGCGAGACGCTGGTGCAGGCCGCACGCAGCCTCACCGTCGCGGAGAGTACGGCCAAGACGCATCTCTCGCGGATCCTCGCCAAGGCCGGCGTGACGCGGCAGGCGGATCTGCTGGCGCTGGTCGCGCGCCTCGCCCCGCCGGTCGAAGGCGGCTGAGCGCGCTCAGGCCAGAATGTCGCCCAGCCGCGCGACGGTGCGGGCCTGGCGCAGGCCGCGGATGCTCGCCTGCTCGCCTGGCGGCACCAGCACGCGGTCAGGCATCGCGGGCCGGATGTGCATGGTGTTGCACATGCTGATGTCGGACACCGCCGCGGATCGGCCGTCCTTCAGCGGCCCGAGCCAATGCGCGAGCTTTGCCTCGTCGATCGCCATCCTGCCGATCGGCGCGGCCTGCATGCGCCGGAATTGGCTGCGCCCGTAGGTTCCCGGCGTGCCGATCGCCCAGGGACCCGACCCGGCCAGGGCGGCGAGCGGCGGATCCTCGGCCACCGCATCGGCCAGCATCAGCGGCACGTACCAGGCGAGGTAGCCGAAGGCGCGCCCGGCCTGGACGATCACGCAGACCGCGCGCCCGTCCGGGCGGAAGCCGCGCAGCCCGGCCTCGACCGGGAAGAAGGGGTTGATCCCCTTGCCGCGCATCACCGGGAAGGCGAAGGCGTCGCCCGGCACGAAGAGCAGCGGCTGCGGCGCCGCCAGCGTCCTGCGCGCGACGGTCCGCTCCGGCGCGCCCTCGATCTCGCGCGCCAGCGCCGCGAGTTCCGCGCGCCGCTTCGCATCCGCGGGCTCGAGCGCCGCCAGCAGGCCGCGCGCGCGCGCTGCGGCTTCCGGCGCCGCGATCCCGCGCCGCGCGAATTGCTGCGCGACAACCAGCCAGAAGGTCGCGTGGTCGGGGTCGTCCGGCCTCGCCGCCGCGCCGGGCTCGGACTCCCGCGCCAATCGCAGCAGCTCGGGCCCGTCGAAGGGCAGCTTGGCGATGGCCGCGATTGTCGCGCGCAGGTCCAGCGCGAAGTCGTTGGCGTAGAGCCCGCGGCCCCAGGCCCCCATCGCTAGCCCCGCGGCTTCGGCGCCAGCGTGCCGCGCCAGATGAAGATCGCCAGGCACAGCGCGTAGACCAGGTTCATCTCGGCGATCGAGAAGGGCAGGAAGTCGAAGAAGAAGGCGGGCTCGTCGCAGGGCTTGTTGGCCCCCGGCGCGAGCGAGCGCATGAGGTCCTCCACCGTCGCCGTCGGCCCCGCCGTCGCGGCCTGGCAGGCCGGCAGCGGCGAGGGCCAGAACTTGAACTCCACCCCGACATGCAGGAAGGCGATCGCGCCGGAGACCAGCACCGCCACCGCCGAGGCGCGCAGCGCCCAGCGCCGGGCCTCCTCCGGCAGGAAGGCCGCGACAACGGCGATCGCCGCCGCCACCCAATACGGCCAGCGCTGCCAGAGGCAGAGCGCACAGGGCGCAAGCCCCGGCCAGGTCTCGCTGCCGAGCGCGATCAGGGGGGCGGCGGCGGACAGCGCCGCGGCGAGAAGGGCGAACTGCATGGCGCGAGCTTCCGCCAGCCCCGGCGGGCCCGCAACCACCTGGCCCCGCCACGCCGCGCCTTGGTCCGCCCCCCGATCCCTGGTAAGGCCGCGACGGCCATGGATTCCGGACCCGCCCCATCCGATCGCCGCGCGGGCGCCGAGGCCGCGACGCTCGCCGCTCGCTTCGATCCGCGGGTGAACAATTTCGACGCCATCCGGCTCGCCGCCGCCTTCGTCGTCACCTTCTCCCACACCTGGTCGCTCGCGGGCCGACCGACCGATCCGCTCTCCGCCTTCCTGGGCTACAGCTCCGCCGCGCTCGTCGCGGTCTGGGTCTTCCTCTTCATCAGCGGCTTCCTCGTCGCGGCGTCGCAGGAACAGGGCAGCACCGGGCGCTTCGTCGCCGCGCGCTTCCTGCGGATCTATCCCGCCTTCGCCGTCGTCATCCTGCTGCAGGCCCTCGTCCTGGTGCCGCTGCTCTACGAAGGGCCGCTATCGGAATACGGGCGCCGCTGGCTGGGCTTCCACCTGCGCAACCTGCTGCTCTGGCCGCAGGACCCCTATGTGCCGAACGTCTTCACGGGGCTGCCGCACAACGTGGTCAACGGCTCGCTCTGGACCATCCCGCTCGAGGTCTCGTTCTATCTCTGCCTGGTCGTGATGGCGTCGCTGATCCGGATGCGGCGGGCGCTGTGGCTGGCCGTCTTCGCCGCGACCGTCTGCGCCGAGCTCATGATGAAGCAGCTCGGCATGGATAACGAGCAGGGGCCGCAGGTCTTCCGCGGCATCCCGGTCTATGTCTTCGTCATCTACTTCAGCTACTTCATGGCCGGGGTCTGCGCCTGGAAGTACCGCGACCGGCTCCGCGTGACGGCGGGCGGCGCAGCGGTCGCGCTCCTGCTGCTGGTCGCCGCGCGCGGCACGCCGATGGCGATGTTCCTGCTGAAGTTCTGCCTGGGCTACCTCGTGCTCGCCGTCGCCATCGCCGGCGACTGGGGACAGCGGCTGCACCGGGCGGCCGGCGACCTCAGCTACGGCGTCTATCTCTACTCCTTCCCCATCACCAACACGCTGCTGCTGGTCGCGGATGGCCGGTTCGGGCCCTTCGCGATCTTCCTGCTGTCCCTGCCGCCGATCCTGCTCATGGCCTGGCTGTCCTGGCACCTGGTCGAGGCGCCGTGCCAGGCGCTGAAGCGCCGGTTGCCGGGCGGGGCCGGCGCGCGGTAACGGAGGGCGATGGCGGCGCGGGCCGCCGTCCGGCAAGGGAGGACGCGATGCTGACGATCTGGGGCCGCACGAGCTCGTCGAACGTGATGAAGGTGCTCTGGGCCTGCGAGGAGCTCGGCATCGCCTTCGAGCGCATCGATGCCGGCGGCGCCTTCGGCCGCACGCAGGACGCGGGCTACCTCGCGATGAACCCGAACGCGCTCGTGCCCACGATCCAGGACGGCGACTTCACGCTGTGGGAGAGCAACTCGATCCTGCGCTACCTCGCGCGCACCCGCGCGCCGGGTGGCGCGATCCTGCCGGCCGACCCGAAGGCCGCGGCGGATTGCGAGCGCTGGATGGACTGGCAGCTCAGCGCGCTGAACGCGCCGATGACGACGATCTTCTTCACCTATGTCCGCACGCCGGAGCCCGAGCGCGACATGGCCGCGACGGCGAAGGCGCGCGACGCCGCGGAGAAGCTCTGGGCGATGGTGGATGCCAGGCTGGGCGCGGGCGATTACGTCTGCGGCGCGGCGCTGACCCTCGCCGACATCGTGCTCGGCGTCTATGCTTGGCGCTGGTTCAACCTGCCGATCGAGCGCGCCCCGATGCCGCGGCTCGAGGCCTGGTTCGAGCGCCTGAAGACGCGCCCGGGCTATGCGAAGCACGTCGCGCTGCCGATGACCTGACGGCGCGCGCCGCGCCGGCGGCTCAGCGCGTCGCGCCGGGTTGCCAGGTCACGTCCTGCGCCCCGTTCGCGTTGAGCCGGCGCGACAGGACGAAGAGCAGGTCGGAGAGGCGGTTGAGGTAGCGCACCACCGCGGGGTTCACCGCCTCGGCGGCCGCGAGCGCGACGACGTGCCGCTCCGCCCGCCGCACGACAGTGCGCGCGAGATGCGCATGCGCCGCCCCCGCGCTGCCGCCGGGCAGGACGAAGCTGCGCAAGGGGGGCATGGCGGCGTTCATCGCGGCGAGCTCGGCGTCGAGCCGCGCGCATTGCGCGTCGGTCACGCGCAGGCGCTCGCCGCCCTCGCCCGGCACGCAGAGATCGGCGCCGAGGTCGAAGAGGTCGTTCTGGATGCGCGCGAGCGTCGCGTCGGCCTCGGCGTCACCGGCGAGGTGCAGGCGGATCAGCCCGATCGCGGCGTTCGCCTCGTCCACCGTGCCATAGGCCTCCACCCGCAGCGCGTCCTTGCGCACGCGGCTGCCGTCGCCGAGCGACGTCTCCCCGGCATCCCCGCCCCGCGTCGCGATCACGTCGAGCCTGACCATCCGACCCCTTCCAACCCGCATACCCCCAAGCGCAACAGCAGGTCCCACCGACCATTCGCCGGCAGCAGGGCCGCGAACGCGGCCCCGCGCACAGAACGACAGCGAGGCCCCACGCAACAGCGCGTAGGCGCGCAAGCCAAGCGCGCGCCGGCGATCGAGGCTTACTCCAATCTAAAACTTATGCCGACGGTGGTGGTCGAAAAGGTGGCGCGGCCGTCGATCGTCGCAGGCTCGAAGCGCCAGCGCCGCACGGCGCGCTCGGCCTCCGCATCCAGGGTGGGATAACCGGAGGAGCCGACCACGGCGAGGTCTCGCACCCGCCCGTCCGGCTCCACGTGCACCAGCAGCACGACCCGCCCCTGCTCGCCCCGCCGGCGGGACGCCAGGGGATAGTCGGGCTGCGGATTGCGGACGCCGGAGGCCGTGCGCGGCGGCACCAGCGCCCCGGCCGCGGTGCCGGCGCCACTGGCCATCGGCACGCCCTCGCCCGGTGGCGCGGTGCGCGAGGGCGGGGACCAGATGGTGCGCGGCGCCGGCTGCGCGGGCTGGGCCGGGCGCGGGGGCGGGCGCGGCGGTGCCGGCGGCGTGCTCGGCGCCTCGGCCGGCGGCGGCGCGGAGGCCTGCCGTTCCTCCGGCGGCGGGGGCGGCGGCAGCATCGCCAGTTGCGCCGGTGGGGCCGGTGCGGCCGGTGGCGGGGGCAACTGTGGCGGGACCGGCGTCACCGGCAATTGC
>NZ_JBNXUM010000109.1:0-581 GCF_050563545.1 Falsiroseomonas sp. HW251 | reverse complement strand
CCCCGATGATCAGCAGCCGACGGATGTACGCGTCGCCCTGGTGGGTGATCCGCCCCAAGCGCGGCTTCCCCCCGGTCGACTTCTGCCGCGGGACGAGGCCTAGCCAGGCGGCGAACTCGCGGCCGGAGCGGAACGACGCGGCGTCCGCCACCGTGGCCACGATCGCGCTCGCGATCAGCGGCCCGACGCCCGGGATCTCTGCCAGGCGCCGGCTCACCGGATCGGCGCGGTGCCAGGCCCGGATCTCGGCGTCGATCCGCTCGATCCTCTCGTCGGTCTCGACCAGTTGCCGGACGAGCAGCTCGAGGATCTTGCGGCCGGGCTCGGGGACCGCGTCGCCATCGAGATGCGCCCGGAGGCGGCCGACGTGCCGGATGCCCTGCGGCTCGGCGATGCCAAACTCCCCCAGGAGCCCGCGCAGCGCATTCACCGCCTGGGTGCGCTGGCGGACCAGCAGGTCGCGGGTCCGATGCATGACGAGGACGGCCTGCTGCTGCCTCGTCTTGATGGCTACGAAGCGCATCGAGGGTCGGGTCACGGCCTCGCAAATCGCCTCGGCGTCGGCGGCGTCGTTCTTGCCG
>NZ_JBNXUM010000108.1:0-595 GCF_050563545.1 Falsiroseomonas sp. HW251 | reverse complement strand
TTTCAGCCGAGTACACTCGACTATCGGCAGCTTCACAGGGCTGCAATGGCTGCCTGAGGAGCATGTCGACGGTGGCTATATCTTGTCGAACCTGGTGCGGCGCGAGCCCAGGCGCAACATTCGCGTCTGGATGTCCGACGGGTTGAACGACATCGAGGTAGACAGCAACGGCAGGCAGGATCTCTACGTCGCAGGCAGTTGGCCACTGAACAACATCCAGATGGCCAACGCGCTGAAGACGCGCGGCTACGACTTTCATTTCCGCTATGGCATTGCCACGCACTCCAGCGCGCAAGGTGCCATGGACCTTCCGGAATCCCTTAGCTGGCTGTGGCGCGGTTACGACCCGGAGAAGACGACTGAGATCTATGAGCAGGAGGAGGTGGAGCGCAGCAAGCCGATCTTCCGGGTGCAGATTGCCAATCGCGATGCCTGGTAGGCCGGCGGTGTGCGCGGCGCGCTTCGGCGTCTCGTGCTGCCGCGGTAAGACGCGGAAGGTACCACCCCTGCGAAAAAGGTGGCCTGATCTGGGTCGGGTCTAGTGTCCTGATTCTGTAGTTCCTCCGATCTGCTGTGTTCGGAGGCAGAAGCGCTC
>NZ_JBNXUM010000107.1:0-606 GCF_050563545.1 Falsiroseomonas sp. HW251 | reverse complement strand
CGACAATCGGACTAGCTCGGCCGGACGTAGAGATCGCACGCACGGTATAGCGCAGCGAGCCGGTCACCGGCGGTGCGGTGTCCACCCATAGCGCCCCGCGCAGCAGCCGTGGTGCGACACGCCGCTCGGCACCAAGGCGCAGCACTTCGTAGCCGTAGAATCCGGGCTCATTGTTCGGTGTCCATCGCAGCACTGCATCGGCACCGGCCATGCTCGCTTCCACCCATCGTGGCGGGGCGGGTGGCTGGCGATCGAAAGGCGTGATCGAGACCAGCACGGTCGCGAAGGGTTGCAGCAGAAGCGTCAGGCGCAGGCGCCTACCAACCATGCGCAGTCCAGGGCGGAGCGATGCTCCCTCCGCCATCTCCGCGGCCCGGCGCAGCTGGCGCACGGCAATTGGCGAAAGGGGCGGCGACGGCATGCGGCGGCGATTGGCAGCGAAGGCGTTGGAATGCGTGCCGTCGATTCGGAACAGCGCAACGTTGGCGCGGCGCCAGGGAATGTCGTGGAGCTCCAGCTCCACCGACACCGCTGTCGCGGAGACGCCGTGCGGATGATGCGTGACAAGCACGCTGACACGTTCCTCATCGGCCGTGACCAGCTGGA
>NZ_JBNXUM010000106.1:0-606 GCF_050563545.1 Falsiroseomonas sp. HW251 | reverse complement strand
TGACAATCGGACTAGCTCGGCCGGACGTAGAGATCGCACGCACGGCATAGCGCACCGAGCCGGTCACCGGCGGTGCGGTGTCCACCCACAGCGCCCCGCGCAGCAGCCGTGGTGCGACACGCCGCTCGGGACCAAGGCGCAGCAGTTCGTAGCCGTAGAATCCGGGCTCGTTGTTCGGTGTCCAGCGAAGCACGACATCGGCACCGGCCATGCTCGCTTCCACCCATCGTGGCGGGGCGGGTGGCAGGCGATCGAAAGGCGTGATCGAGACCAGCACGGTCGCGAAGGGTTGCAGCAGAAGCGGCAGGCGTAGGCGACGACCCACCATGTGCAGTCCAGGGCGGAGCGATGCTCCCTCCGCCATCTCCGCGGCCTGGCGCAGCTGGCGCACGGCAATTGGCGAAAGGGGCGGCGACGGCATGCGGCGCCGATTTGCAGCGAAGGCGTTGGAATGCGTGCCGTCGATTCGGAATAGCGCGACGTTGGCGCGGCGCCAGGGAATGTCGTGGAGCTCCAGCTCCACCGACACCGCCGTCGCGGAGACGCCGTGCGGAAGATGCGTGACAAGCACGCCGACACGTCCCTCATCGGCCGTGACCAGCTGGT
>NZ_JBNXUM010000105.1:0-626 GCF_050563545.1 Falsiroseomonas sp. HW251 | reverse complement strand
TCGCAGGGCAGATCCGGCTCCCCACGCAGGAATAGCAGGAAGCGTTCCATGAGCGCCCGGCCACCAGTGTCCGGCACCCAGCCGATGGCAGGCCCGCCGAGCCTCACGCGATATCCCGACTGGCGCACAGCCAGTGCCGTGGCGCGGTAGAGCTCGAGGTAGGCCTCGAAGCTGCCGCGCCAGAATGGCGGCATGTTCGGCTCGTTCCAGACTTCCAGGGACCAGCCTGCGATCTCCGCCGTGCCGAAGCGAGCCGCGGCTGCATCGAGGAAGGCACGGACAAGCACCTGCCAGGCAGCGAACGAGGAGGGTGGCTCGATCGGCGAGGGCGACACGGCAGGCGGGAAGAAAGTCAACGGCAGGAATGGCACAAGGCCACGCCGTACCAGTGGCTCGAGGCAGTTGAGCGCGACGGTGAAATCGGGAGCGGCCTGCGGATCGGTCCAGGTTCCTCCTGAGGCCGTCGGGAAATCGTCCTCGCGCGAGCCGGCGTTCAGGATGCCGAAGACCCTGACGCCGGCCACGGCGCCGGGCGAGGCTGCCAGCGTGTCGAGCAGGCGCGTGTACCGTCTGTCGGTGAGCCAATCCGCATCGAAGACGCCAACGACGCCGAACTCGGCGTGACG
>NZ_JBNXUM010000104.1:0-637 GCF_050563545.1 Falsiroseomonas sp. HW251 | reverse complement strand
GAGCGCAAACCGACTTCCGAACGCCGCCGCAACCGCGGTGCGCTGCCAGTACATCTGGAGCGCATCGAGGAGGTGATCGACATCGCGGACCGCGCCTGCCCCTGTTGCCGGCGCGAGATGCACCGTGTGGGCGAGACCCGGGCCGAGCGGCTCGACGTGGTGCCCGTCCAGTTACGGGTGCGCGTGGCCATCCGGCCCCGCTATGCCTGCCGCCGCTGCGAGGACGGCGTGCACCAGGCGCCCGCGCCGGCGCGCTTCGTCGCCGGCGGCCTGCCGACCGAGGCGACCCTGGCCCATGTCCTGGTCTCGAAATACGGCGATGGGCTGCCGCTGTATCGCCAGTGCCAGATCCTCGCCCGCGGCGGCATCTACCTCGACCGCGCGACGCTCTGCGACTGGGTGAGGCAGGCCTGCTGGTGGCTCAGGCCGCTGAACGAGCTGGTCCTCGCCCATGTCGTCGGCCATGCGCGCGTATTCGCCGACGACACGCCGCTGCCGACCCTGGCGCCCGGCCGGGGCCGGACGCGCGACGGGCGGATCTGGGCCTATGCCGCCGATGACCGCGCCGCAGGCGGCACCGGACCGCCGGCCGTTGCCTATGTCTACGCCCCGGATCGCAAGGGCATTCGGCCCGCCC
>NZ_JBNXUM010000103.1:0-642 GCF_050563545.1 Falsiroseomonas sp. HW251 | reverse complement strand
GATCGCGTCACGCAGGGGATGCAGCAGCGGGGCGCGAGCGCACATCGCGCCTCGCAAGACGCACGCGACCTGCTGGCCCCCTTCACCTGTAGGACACGCAAGGGTCAGCTTCGCCGATCGATGTCGTTCAGGAAGCCGACGCCGGGCGGGTCTTCCAACGCGGATGCGGCCGCATCCATTTCGTCGGCCTGGCAGTACACGCAGGCATCGGATGATCCCATTTCTGTTCAAAATCGACACTGCGGACGAAGTCAAAGAGTATATTGGAACAATAAATCCGATATACACGTTCTGCTAACTGCGTACCGCGGACAGGATGCTTAATGCTCTGCTTTGTGATGTGGTGCACTCTCATTTGGCGGCAGCTACCCGGGACACCGCGGCTCATTAGAGCTTGGTCCACTCTCGGATCGGTTCAGCGGACGAAGCGTTTGGCCGCGCACGACCGACCGGCTGCACTCGGGCGGCTACCGCCGTGCGCAGCCGAACAGAAGTTCCACCTCGACCTCGACGGGGCCGCCCGTGTCCTGCGGCCCGCCTCCCAGTTGGCGGCGGACCTCGTCGCGCACCGCGCGGCAAGCTGAGACTTTGAAAAACGCGCGCGCCCCCGACCGCGCGCGCGAGGGTGCTGGCGCAGTTTCA
>NZ_JBNXUM010000102.1:0-646 GCF_050563545.1 Falsiroseomonas sp. HW251 | reverse complement strand
TTTCTCCGCCACCCTCGAGTGCGAGCTGCTGGACCGCCGCAGCTTCCGCTCCCCGGCCGTGGCGCGGATGGCGGTGTTCGCTTTCATCGAGGGCTTCTACAACCCCACCAGGCGCCACTCG
The DNA here is from genome assembly GCF_050563545.1 of Falsiroseomonas sp. HW251. Lineage (NCBI taxonomy): Bacteria > Pseudomonadati > Pseudomonadota > Alphaproteobacteria > Acetobacterales > Roseomonadaceae > Falsiroseomonas > Falsiroseomonas sp. HW251. The sequence goes on along the minus strand of NZ_JBNXUM010000102.1, from coordinate 525 downwards.
GCCCTGGGCTACCTCTCGCCCATCGAACACGAAGCCAGAGCCATGGCCGAGAACAACTGATCTACCCGCTAACCGTCCACGGAAGTGGGGCAACTTCACGGCAGATCCGGACCTTGCTGGAACTGATCAAAGACGGCCACGGCGGGGTGGCCATGGTGAGGAACTGCGTGAGGTCGAGCGCCGCCGCGAGGCACTGCAGGCCGAGGTGGCCGCGGCTGGGCTGCCGGAGCCCGTGCCGGTGCTGCACCCCAACCTCCCTGCCCTCTACCGCCGCAAGGTCGAGGCGCTGGAGGAGGCGCTCAAGGACGAGAGGACGGCGCTGCTGGCCGAGGAGGCGCTGCGGATCGACGCCATCCTGGTGCATCCGGGCGAGCGCCGGGGTGAGGTTTCGCTCAGCCTGCGGGGCGACCTGGCGGCGTTCCTGCAGATGGCCGAGGCGCAGCGTGGCACCCCCAACGGCAAAACGGCCGTTACCGTGGGAGGGAACGGCCGTTCTGTGTTTGGTCGAGAAGTATTGGGAACGTT
>NZ_JBNXUM010000101.1:0-666 GCF_050563545.1 Falsiroseomonas sp. HW251 | reverse complement strand
TGTTCGTGACGCCGGAATACAACCGCTCGATCCCGGGCGCCCTGAAGAACGCCATCGACTGGGCAAGCCGTCCCTACGGCCAGAACGCCTTCACGCGAAAGCCCTCGGCGATCATCGGGACATCGCCCGGCGCGATCGGGACGGCGGTCGCGCAGCAGCACCTGAGGAGCATCCTCAGCTTCTGCAACTCGCCGATGATGAACGCGATCGAGGCCTATATCCAGTTCACGCCCGATCTGATCTCGGAGAACGGCGAGGTCCGCGTCGAAGCGACGGAGAAATTCCTGCGTGGCTTCGTGGGGGAGTTCCGTGACTTCGTCACGCGCGTCCTGAGCGTCTATCCGCGATCGTCCTGAAAAGCCGTTCAGGCCGCAGGTCGCCACGCGCGCGTCGCGGCGCGCCTGCGCATCGCAGGGGCTACGGTCGCGGACCCGAGTTCGGCGGTCGCGGCGTGGTATCGTTGGGGCCGGCGGTGCCCGATGAGGAGACCGACGTGACGACCATGCCAGCACTCTTCATCGGACATGGCAGCCCGATGAACACCCTGCAGGACAACGGCTACACGCGATCCTAGCGGAAGCTTGGGCAGGCGCTGCCGCGGCCGCGCGCGGTGCTGGTCGTGTCGGCGCACTGGTTCATCGGCGCGACCGCCGTGACCGCCATGCC
>NZ_JBNXUM010000100.1:0-684 GCF_050563545.1 Falsiroseomonas sp. HW251 | reverse complement strand
CAGTTCGGCCAGTCGCTGCCTCAGCATGGTGCGGCGCTTCGGCATGATGACGCCGCGCTCGAGCAGCACCGCTCGCAGCTGGTTGGTCAGCCGCGTCCTGGCCGCCACCAGGCGCTGGCGTACCCGATGCAGCACCTGCAGATCGAGCTGCGCCTCGTTCTTCAGCGACACGAAGCGCATGGTGGGGCGGGTCGCCGCCTCCGCGATCGCCTCGGCGTCCCGGTCGTCGGTCTTCTGCGCCTTCACGTACGGCTGGACGTATTCCGGCGCCATCAGCCGTACCGTGTGACCCTGCTGCTGAAGGATCCGCCCAAGGAAGTGCGCGCCGCAGCAGGCTTCCATCGCCACAACGCAGCTCGCCAGCTTGGCCGTGAACGCGAGCACGCCGTCGCGCGGCATCCGTCGCCGCAGCACCACGGCGCCGCTGGCGTCCAGCCCCGCCAGGCTGCAGCTGTTCTTGCCGAGATCGATCCCCAGGACAGCGATCGGTGTCTTGCTCATGCTCCGCTCCTCTACTCGCAGCCCGAGGCTGCGCTGGTTCATGAGGGGCGGGCCATCCATAAAGCGCAATCGCGGCTGGGGACGACCTCGCATGAGGTACCCGGCGGCCGAGAAGCTCGAGATCATTCGCCTGGTCGAGCAATCGCATCTGCCGGTGCGCCGCACGCTGGCGCATCTCGGCAT